>JAURHS010000177.1 GCA_030833205.1 Prosthecobacter sp. | reverse complement strand
GGGAGCTGACCTGGCCCTAGCGCCTCGGAGCAGCCTTTGCCTTCGGGGCGGCCTTTGCCTTCGGAGCAGCCTTTGCCTTCGGAGCAGCCTTTGCCTTCGGGGCGGCCTTTGCCTTCGGGGCGGCCTTTGCCTTCGGGGCGGCCTTTGCCTTCGGAGCGGCCTTTGCCTTCGGGGCAGCCTTTGCCTTCGAGCCTCGCTTGGTGCCTGCCTGATCAGAGGCTCCAGGGCCCTCTTCAGGACTCAGGCGGAGACGGGCGGCATCCCCCCATAGCTCCTCCAGGGCATAATAGGAGCGCATGGCCTCGGACTGCACATGCACCAAAACATTCGGAAAATTCACGATGATCCACTGACTATCAATCGCCCCATCCACGAAAAGGGGCTTAAGCCCGTGCTGGCGCCACATCTCACTGACGATCTCATCACGGATGGCGCGCAATTGGGGAGGAGAGCCCGCAGTACAAATGACAAAAAAATCCGTCACTGGCGACAACCCACGCAAATCCAGCAGGACAATGTCCTCGGCCTTTTTGTCGTCGGCGAAAGCGGCACAAAGCCGAGCGGTCTGCAGGGAATCCATGGTCTGTAAAAGCCCAGAAACCACCGACTTGCAAGCCGGAACACCCTGCCCTCCCAATGGACGGCTGACCTGAACAAATTGCTTGCACCCGAGCCATCAGCTTCTATGATGGCGGCCCGTTTCCCCAACGGGGCGTTTTGTTCCTGAGTAGCTCAGCGGTAGAGCGGGTGGCTGTTAACCACTAGGTCGTAGGTTCGAACCCTACCTCAGGAGCCAGCTCAAAAATGGCAGAGTAGCTCAGGGGTAGAGCAGAGGACTCATAAGCCTTTGGTCGGGAGTTCAAATCTCCCCTCTGCCACCACTGAGCCAGCGTTCTGGTCCTTCTGGACAAGTGCACCGCAGCCGCCTCCTGGGGCTCATTCAAGCCTCGCCATCAGGGATGCCTCGTCGAGGCTGGCCACACCAGCGGTCGGCGGCCTGAGCATCACCGAAGCCGCCTCCTGGGGCTCATTCAGGCCTCGCCATCACGGATGCCTCGTAGAGGCTGGCCACACCAGCGGTCAGCGGCCTGACCTCCACTGGGCCCAAGCCGCACTGACGCATGAGGTCAACCATGTCCTGACCGCTGGGAAAGGCCTCGATTGAGGTGCAAAGGTACTCGTAGGCCTCGCGCTGGCCTGTGATCAAGCCGCCAATTTTGGGCATGACCTCGCGGAGATACCAGCAGTAGGCACGCCGCAGCCACGACACAGAAGGCAACGAGAAATCCAACACCATCAGATGCCCATCAGGCTTGAGCACGCGGCGCATCTCGCGCAGCGCTTCGGGCCAACTGGCCATGTTGCGCAGGCCGAACGCCACGGTGACCAAATCGAAGCTGGCATCGGCAAGCGGCAAACGCAAGGCATCGGCGGCAATCAGAGCGGGCAAGCGGCGCGCCTGAGCGTGCCTGAGCATTGGCAGCGAGAAATCCGCACCCAACACCTCGGCGCCCGGACAGGCCTTGAGTAGCACCGCGGCGAGGTCACCGCTGCCAGTGGCCAAATCCAAAATTCTCTGGGGCTTGTGTAAGGCTGCACGCTGCGAAACGACGCGACGCCACCACCAATCAATGCCCAAGCTCATCACATGGTTGGCCAGTACATAGCGCCCGGCGATCCGCGAAAAGGCCTTACTGACAAATTTGGCATCTTGCATGGGCAGAACATCCCCGGGGTGATTGAGGATGGTGCGCTTGAGAGGACTCGAACCTCCACGATGTTACTCACTAGAACCTGAATCTAGCGCGTCTACCAATTCCGCCACAAGCGCAGGGAACCAACGGGACTTTTACAATCCCAGAAATCCGCCGGAGCACAACCAAAAAGATCGAAAAAACACCCCTCCTCTCCCGGACTCCAAGAGGGATTAAAAATCGAGGTAGATTTCGGCACGACGATTCCGGGACCGGCCCTCGGGGTCGTCGCTGCCGTCTGAACGACGATTGGGGCTCAACGGCTGGGCCTTGCCCAGCCCAGTGGTGATGACTTGTTGCGGGGCCACCCCAAGGGCGACCAACTGATCCCGAACGGTCTCTGCACGAGCCTTGGAAAGGCGCAGGTTGTAATCTTCGGCGCCCTTGGCGTCCGTGTGCCCTGTGATGCGCAACTTCTTGCCGGGATCGGACTTGAGCAACCCTGCAACCACCGAGATCTGCTTCTGTGCGCGAGGGTGGAGCTTGGCCTGATCGTACTCAAAGTACAAGGCCAGCGACTCGCCGCCGGTTGGGTTTTTCACGATTGGCGTATAAGGCACTCCCAGCTTGGAGGCCGCGGCCGCAAATGAGCCCAGAATCTCAGAGAGATTCAAACCCACCACTCTCCAAGGCTCCTGCACCCCCTGCCGCTGCAGCTCAAGACCAAATTCAGTGCTCTGCTGAGTCAGTGGTGATTGCACCTGAGCAATCACCCAAGAGACCTCGGGGTTGGCCACGGTAATGACCATTGGCTTGTTGGGTTTGAATTCGTATTGCCCCTCTTCGAAGACGATGCACAAGCCAGCCAGGCGTTCAGTCGAGACTCTGCGTTCATCCACATAAGCCCGTGCCTTGACGAAATCATGCCGCAACAAGGCGCGAACAAAGTCATTACTGAAGCTCAATGCATCTTGCCCCTGCGACACCACGACCAAGGGACTCACCGTGGAACGCATGGCCACAGCGCCACGACCAGAGGGTACTGAGGAAGGCGACGAGCCTGAGGGCAGAGCGGGGAGCGCGGCGGCGGCAGCAGCAAGCGCCTTGGGCAATTCGATGCGCACCACCTTCCAGCCCATGCGCGCATCGCGTTCCAGATCGAGCTCCAGTCGTGCAGGAGCCTGTTGACCGGGCACAACGAGATCAATGGCAAGTCGGGTTCGGTTTTCGATCACGCCGAGGATGTCCACGGCCGCGTCTGGCGCCACCTTCACACCCATGGTTTTCATCATGCGTTCGAGCACTGCAGAGACTCCCACTTGCTGATCTGGAAGTCCCGCAGAGAGCAAGTTTGCCGCCCGCTGCAACTCCCCACGGGAGAGACTGCGAGCCAATTCCCGGCCCAAATCCAAAGGCCTTGCAAATCCAAAGCCCGCAGCGGGCGGAGCCGCGGGTTTTGGCGTGGCGGAAGGAGGCGATGATGAAGCCATCTCGCCGGACTGAGCAACTGACAACTTGGCTGAAGGAGCGGTCGCCTTGGACTTGTCTCCAGCCCCCTGCCCTGCAGCCCGCCCTTCCACAGCCTTGCGCTCGAGAATGGCCTTGGTGAAGCTAAAAAACACCCATGCCGAGGCGCCCAAGGCCAAGATCACCAGGAGGATTGGGATCACCCTGCCTCTGGGGCGAAAACTGCGAAGCGTGCGCGGCATGGTCTCAAGTCTGAGGGCAGAAACCATGCCACATTCCACACCCTTTGAGCAAGTCAAATCCCCTCCATCTGCAAGAGGCCTTGCAGGGTCAGCCTTCGCGCATCATCCCAACCATAGCGGGCCAGAAACGCCGCCGAACCCCGCTTTGCCAGCCAACAGGGCAAGCGAGAGGTTTGCCCTGGATTGGACTCGGGCCCAATGCGCTGCCAATCAGCGCCATGCCCCATCAACAACGAGGAGGCCACTGAAGTCTCCAACTCATTCCACTGCGCCCAACTGGAAATGCCCAACCCAGCCAACTCCCCATGAGGGTTGCCCGGCGACTTGTCCACCAACCAAACCTGCGGGCAATGCTGCCAGAGCATCTCCAGATGACGATGACGCATCCGCCGACGCCACCAAGCCCGCAGCGATGGCCGCGCCAACCACTCCACCCAGCCGGGATGAGCCATCCAGGACAGGGAGGAAGCCACCCAGCAAAGCCGATCCTGCTGCTTTTCAAAAAGGACTTGGAACTCCTCGCCAGGCTGCACTTCGCTGGGAGCGGGCATTGAGGCATCCAAGGCGCTGAAGCGCACCCCGCGCAACTGCCGAGAGGACCATGCCATGCAGGCCCGTTGCGCCCACAGACGCAGCCCGTGCCCCATCGGGCGTAGGGACCGCGACTCTGGACAATCCTGATCACAGAGCCGCCAACCTGGCAAGGGACCCAGAGACTTCGAGCCCGCCCAGGAGACAAGCAACGGCAACCACTCGGGAGCGATGCACGGCGGACAAGACTGAACCTCCTCCTGCCTGAGTCCAAGCGAGTCCTCTGAAGGTTGCTGACCCGCCGTGGGCATGGCTTCGACTCAAGCCTGCTGTTCGATCAGCGCCGCAAACTCAGAGAAGAAATACTTCGCGTCGTTGGGGCCAGGTGCAGCCTCGGGATGATACTGCACGCTGATCACGGGATGGGTGCGGTGACGCATGCCTTCCACCGTGCCGTCGTTGAGATTGACATGGGTCACTTCGACATCGGCAGGCAGGCTCTGCGGATCAATCGCAAAGCCATGATTCTGCGAGGTGATGCTGACTTTGCCACTGCGCAAATCCTTCACGGGTTGATTGCCGCCACGATGACCAAACTTGAGCTTGAAGGTGCTTCCGCCGTAGGCATGCCCCAACAATTGGTGACCAAGGCAAATGCCAAAAATCGGCTTCTGTCCGATCAGCGCCCTCAACTCCTGATGAATGCGCCCCAAAGCAGAGGGATCCCCTGGACCATTGGAGAGAAACACACCATCGGGCTTGCGGGCCAAAACTTCGGCAGCCGTGGTGAAGGCGGGAACCACCTCGACCAAAAACCCCGCCTGGCGAAGACTGCGCAGGATATTGCGCTTGACCCCAAAATCGTAGGCGACAATGCGATGCTTCGCGGGTGGCAGGGCATGGAAGGCTCCTGGGCCTTCAGACTCGCGGTTTTGACTCGGGCTGGGCAGGTCCCAGAGACGACTTTCCCTGTCCTCCGGGTCCCAGGGATAGGGCGCCGTGGTGGTGACCTCCGAGACGAAATCACTGCCGCTCATGGGAGCAGCAGCCTGTGCGGCAGCCACAGCCTCGGCTGCGCTGAGTTCTGTGGTGATCACCGAGCGCATCGCTCCTCGGGTGCGCAGGTGCCGGGTGAGAGCTCGGGTGTCAATGCCCTCGATGCCTGGGATCCCCCACTGCTTGAGGTAGTCATCAAGAGATTGCTGGCTGCGCCAATTGCTCGGCGCCGTGCAGAGCTCCTCAACCACGAAACCCCGCACATGAGGTCGTGCGCTCTCATCATCCAAGGCATTGACCCCGTAATTGCCAATCAGGGGGTAGGTCATTGT
>JAURHS010000135.1 GCA_030833205.1 Prosthecobacter sp. | reverse complement strand
TTCTCGCAACGCGGGCACTGGCGCTGGCCTTGTGCGGCAAGCCATCGCTCAGGATTGAACATCGGCACGCGCAGCTCCCTCGGGCTCAAGCTCCAATCCTGCATCCACCTGATGCAGCTCAAAGGCATCAAACCAGAACAGAACCAAGGGTTTTGCGGCTAAGACCGTAACGGCAGGCAGGGCAGCAGAGAGCAATCATCCGCAGCGCAACACCTGCCCCCATGGCGCGGTTGCGGGATGGAACGACAAAAACTTTCCGCCGCGTTGCAGGATTGAGAATCAGCCCGCCAGAGTAGGCAACTTGCAGGAGCAAAGGCAGGTGCTGATGGCATCAGCGGCAAGCCCGATGAGGGAGGAAAGAGCCTCGCGATAGGCATCCACTTGGGCCTGGTACCTCTCTTCCAGTTGCCCGGCGTCCTGGTCAGTCTTGAAATCCACAATCTCAGCCCCCAGCCACTGACCGGCAGCATCCTTGGCCAGAACCACGCGGTCAAAGCGCCCTGACCAAAGCGCCTTGTCCTGCACCAGGGCAAAGGGCCGCTCCCGCCAGACCACAAGCTCAGCGGCCTGCGGCCAACGCGCCTGGTAATGGCCCTGCTGCATCGGCTTGAGCTCTGGCAGCACCTCACGGCAGAAGCGTTGCAGCAAGGCCTCTGCCTCCTCAGGGTCCAGCCCTGCCCACTCGCGCTTGGAGAGCACCAACACCTCCTGACTCGAAGGCGCCGCCGGATCATCGGCCCATTCCCACTGCGCCAACCATCCGTGAACCGCCCGACCCATCAAGGCCGCGCGCCCATCATCGCCACTGGCCACGGCCCAATGCAGCGACTGCGCTGCACCGTGAGCCTGCGCCGAGGGCGCTCGACGCTCCAGTCTGGAGGCCACCGGAGGCACCTCACCCAGTGGTTGATTGACCTGCACCAGCTCCGTCGTTGGCGCCACCGGCAAGGCCCCAGGGTCGCCCGCGCAGTCCAAGGACCAGAGCAAGTCAGGCGCCTCATCAGCACCACCTGAGTTTCCAAACACACGCTGCAGCAGCAAGGCAGGCGTGGGGCTGCCTCCAAGCTGCTCCTCATTGCGCAACTTCACCACCATGTCGAGGTGGCGGCGCGCACGCGTCATGCCGACATAGATCAAGGAGAGCATCTCCATGAGCTGGCGGCGCAGGGATTCGCGGTAGGGACCATCGCGCTCGCCCATCAACTGGGCCAGCGATTCGGAGCCAGGCAACACCGCGCTGAAACCATCCGGCCCTTCGAGCAAATCCGGCAGGCCCTCACGATCGCCCAACATCAACCCCAATTCCATGTCCGCCAAAATCACCGAATCAAACTCCAGGCCCTTGGAGGCGTGAATGGTCAGCAGGCGCACCTTGGCACCTCCGACCTCGCGCAGGGCAACGCGAGTGGCACGCGCCTCGCGCAGCAACTCATCGGGCTGCACATCTCCCACGCGCTCAAGACCCCTGGCCAAAACCACCAGGTGCCCCAGCAGGTCGCGATCATGGCGCCCCAGCTCCACGCGGCTCTGCAACTCCTCCATCCAGGAGCCCAGCAAGACCGCCGGGCCCTCATTGACCCAACAGCGGCGCCAGGCCTCAAGCGTCGGGGACTCCTCAGCGGCAATCGGCAGCGCCACCTGCGCCAGGGCTTTGGCCAGCCCGTGGCCGGGATGCTCCATCCAAGCGATGCGGGCAAGCATGGCCTGCACCCATGGCGAATCCGTCAGCATGCCGGAAATCTCACTTGAGGAATCGATGCCGCATTCGCGCAACTTGCCCTGCAGATCCACCACCCACTGTCGCCGCCGAAGCAACACGGCCACCTCGGCACTTCCCTGCCCGAGGCGCTCGCGCACCAAGGCCACCACCTTGTCTTGCATGGCCTCCTCATCCGCCAATCCCCACAATCGGCTTTGCCCATCGAGATCGACGCGGTGACAGGCATGCCCCTGCTCCGGATAATTGCTCATCCAATCGGCCACCGCCTGCGGCAGCACCGTACCAGCGATGCCACGAAGCCCCGTGGCCGCGACGCCAAGCCCGCGGAAGAAAAAGTCAACTGCCGACAACACGGCCTGGCTGGAGCGACGCGACTTCTCAAGGGATTCCTGATCGGGTTGAACCTCATCCACCAACTCGCGCATGATGTCGGTGTCGCCGCCGCGCCAGTTGTAGATGGCCTGTTTGGGATCGCCCACGGCAAAGAGCGAGTGACCGTCACCAGCCACAAGATTGGAGATGATCGGCGCAAAGAACCGATACTGCATGCGGTTGGTGTCCTGAAACTCATCGAAGGCCAGATGCTGCAGGCTGCCATCCAGGCGGAAATAAAGATCCTCGCCCATGGACTCATCCTGAGCCAGGAAGCCGCGCGCCACCAGAGCCAGCACCTCACCAAAGGTCAGGCTGCCGCGTCTGCGGCCGGCATCCAACCGGCGTTGATTGTACAACGCAGCCAAACGACGCAGACCCTCGCGCCGACCCTCCTCAACCTGCTGCGCCGCCTTGCGCACCTGCTCGAGCATCGGCACCAAGGTGCACTCAGGGTCCACCGGCTTCCTGTTGAACTCCAGTTTTCCCTCCAGCAGCTCACTGATCAACTCCGCATCGCTCCACAGCTCATCCCAGCGACGCCCTGGCTGCAGGCACTGCGCCGTGCGCTGCTTTTTCAAATCGCCTTTGGCGCCGCTCAACGGTAGGGCGAGAACCACCGCGCGCCAATGCTCAACCTCCTCAGCGCTCATGCGCTTTGGCGCGGGCAAAGCTCCCTCACAGGCTGGCCCAAGATCAGCGAAGCGGATTGCCTCCAAGACGGAAAGCAGCCTTGTGCCAACGCCGGAGGCATAACCCCGACTGGCCGCCTTCCAAGCCTGCATGAGCTCCGCGCCCTGATTGCGCAGCAGCTCCTCAAGCACCTGCGCACTCAACTCCGTGGCCTGCGCCTCGCTGATCACCTGCCATTGCTCAGGCAGACCAAGCTCCCATGCCAGCACCTTGGCCAGCTTGGAGAAGAACGAATCCATCGTGCCGATGCTGAGGCGATGAATGCCCCGGGTCAGTGCCGCAAGGGCACGCGCACACTCCTGCTGCGTCAACCCCTCCAGCCCGGCATCTGCGCCCAGACGCTCGAGCAAGTCGGCCCGGCTCATGGCCTCCGCCAAACGCTTGAGCACGCGGCGACTGATCTCCGCTGCGGCCCCACGCGTGAAGGTGGTCGCCAAAATGCCGGCAGGGTCAGGTTCCCGACCCGCTCGCACCTCAAGCAACAAGCGCTGCAGAAAGTACGACGAAAGGCGGTAGGTCTTGCCGGTTCCGGCAGAGGCAAAAATCACCTGAGCTGTTGCATTCATAAACCTGCCTCCGTGGTTGACATTCCATCGCAGAGGACCTGCAGCCAGGGCTCATCAAACGACGAGCGTCGTCCATTGTCCTCAAATTGCCCATCAAGCACCGCAGCCAACACCCGCCTGGCTTCCTCAATGCCCTCATCCAGCCAACTCTCCTGGAGCGGCGGGGTCAGTCCCGCCGAAGCCTCATCACTGTCCAGCAACCAGTAGTGGTGCGAGCGCCGCCGCTGCGAGTGCTCAGGCACCTGCCGCAAGAGATGATCGTAAAGAGGCAATTGCAAATCCAACCAGCCGTTGCGATTGCGATGCTGTTGATCCGGATCAGCCACCTTGCCGCTCTTGTAATCAATCACGCGCAAGGCCCCAGTGACCTCATGAAGATCGAGGCGATCCATGCGGCCCATCACTGGCAGACCACGGCCATCGGCCAAATGGAGCATCGCCTCAAACTGAGTCTCGCCGCCCTTGCGTTCCTCCGCACCCAGAATCCTCCAGCCCTCCCTGCGCTGCCTGGCCTGCACCCTGGCAAAGCGCCACAGGCGCTCGCGCACCTCCTCCCATTGCAGGGCCACCAGCGGCCTGGCCGCAGGTCCGTACTGGGCTTCATCCAAGTCATGGAGAGCCTGCAGCAACCACTGCTCAATCTCGCGTTCGTCCTCGCTGTGGCAACAGGGGCTGCGTGCAAAATCCGCACACAGACCATGCAACACATCGCCCATGGCCGCTGCATCCAATCCCAACTGAGCCTCACGCGGAGCGCGGGCCTTGAGCACATGCTTGACCCAGAACAACCGCGGGTTTTTGAGGTAATCGCGGAAGGCCGTGACATGCAGGCGTTGAGGCAGCGGCAGGCCTGAAGGCAAACTCAATGGACGACGCGATCTTGCCATCGAAGTCACGGCCAGCTCAGCCTCCGCCGCAGGCTGCGGAGGCGCAGACTCGACGGCATCCAGACGCAGCAGGCGTTGGGCAAGCGCCTCTCCATCGAGCCCATGCAGCATCAAGCGACTGGGCAGCGTCGGCGTCCCATCCGAGGCGGCCAAGGGATGCACCAGGCGCAACCTCCCCTGACGCGACTCCAGCAAGGCCTGCAACAAATACAAATCGCGGGCCAAACGCTGCGACGGCGCCCCCAACTGCAGGGCCTCGCGCAGCGAGGCAGGCAACATCAAATCCGCCACCTGGCCACCGGGCAAACTGCGCTCATCAGCAAAGGCCACCAGCAAGGCAGGAGCCGGATCGGCATGCAACTCCAACCAGCCAATCAACTCGACGGCATCAGGCTCAGCCGTCATCGGCACAGCCTGATCCCCCAACGCCGTCAACAGCACCGGCAACACATCCACCACCCGCAGCCGCAAATCCAAGCGGCAATGGCTCAGACGCCGCAACTGCGCCCCAAGCGCCTCGAGTGGACGCATCAACAAGCGCCCCTGCGGACTTTCAGCATCCACCTCGCGCTTGCCGTAAAACCAATCCAGCAAGGCCAGCAGGCGCTGCGCGACCTCGGCAAGGGGCTGGGCCTTGCCGGCCTGGCCAACCCGCTCCTCAAGCGCTGCCAAGGCCCGCACCAAGCGCGGATCGGCCATCCGCGAATCAAAGCGCGCGGGCAGATGCAACAACTCATGCTCATCCAGCAGACGGCTCAAATCCGCGCCACCCACTGCTGACAGATAATCCGGATGCCGCAGCAACGCACTGACCGCCGCAAAGCTCGGCGGCGACTGGCTCAACACCGCCGCCACCCTCTGCAGCAGTTTCCATGGCGCACTCTGCCGGAACCTCACGCCAGCGGCACTGCGCGTCTTCAAGCCACGGGCCGCCGCCGCCGCCTCCAAGCAGGGTAAAGCCGACTCCTCCGGGACCCCGATCACACAGGAGGAAGCCGCACGCTCCCCCAGATCCGCCATCTGCTGCATCGCCCAAGCCGCCGCACTGCCCGCATCGCGCTCAATCACCCAATGCTCGGGTTGAAGCGCCGTCGGGCGCTTGAGCCAAAACTCCGAACGCAACCGCCCCCACTCATCAAAACCCTCCTCAAGCTCCAGCGGCGCATGCACCAGAATCTGCAAACGCTCGCCCAGCCGACGCAGGCCCACATCATAGAGCGGTGGGAAATCCGACACACCGGCCAGCAACACCCGCGCTGCCGCCCCTTCCTCAGGCTGCCGCAAACGCCCCTTCTCCAACCACTGCGCCCGCAGGGCCGTGGCTTCTGCCAAACCCGCCCCGGCCAACTGCTCAGCCACCACCGACTCCGCCTGCGCCAACAACTGCCAAAGGCTCACTGAACGCTCCAGTGCCCCACGCTGCTGCAGATGCTGCACCACCCTTGAAGGCGGACAAAGCTGGGCGGCACAAAGCGCACTGGTCTGCGCAAAGCGCGAGGCCATCGCCACAGCGCCCGCCTGCCCGCTGCCCTCAAGCGCCGCCTGCCAGGCCAGAGCCAGCTCCACTTCACTGGCCGCCTGCAGCCCATCCAACTCAAAACACTCGGTAGGCAAATGCTGCAGGGAGCAAATCCTCGGTGGTGCCAGCGCCCCGCCAGGCCTGGCCTGAGCGCGCCGCGCCAACAACTGCAGCAAATCACGCCCTGCCCTTGCCCCTGGCAAGACCACCAACCACTGCGAATAATCCTCATCGCCCTGCAGCAGGAACAATTCATCGGCCACCGCCTCCAGCAGCGGTTGTGTCCATGGGCGAAAAGACAGGGGCATCCGCAACTTTAACGCGGAATTCAGCGCGCAACAAACTGGCCCAAACTTTTTTTGCAGTCACGCCCATTCACGCGCGCAACGCCCAACCCAACCGGCGGCCAGAAGGCACTCAGCGCACAAGCTCAAGCCCTGGCGCAATCCCCTCACCAACAGACCTCTGCCCCATCACCTCAGACGGATCCTTGCCCGCTTGCATGCGCAAAACCCGCGCCACCTTTTTCAGAGTTCAGAGACCACATCGGCAACCCCTCCGCAGCGCACCCCAACCGCCCAAACCCTCATCGAGTGCCAGCTTTTGGCCCTCAGACTTCCTGCTCTTGACGCCGGGCCTTCGCCCGCCCCATCCTCGGCCGCATGAGCCTAGTCCTCTTCGCCGGCGCCGAGGTCATTCTGCCGGACCGCATCCTGCCCAAGGCCTATGTGCTCTGCCAGCGCGGACGCATCCGCAGCATCAGCCGGCGACACCCGCAGGGCCTCAGCGCAGGCACAACCACCGTTGACTGCGGAGGCCTGTACCTCAGCCCAGGATTTGTGGACATCCATGTGCACGGCGGCAACGGCCACGACTTCATGGACGGCAGCGCCCCTGCCGTACGCGCTGCCTGCCAGGCTCACGCCCGCCACGGCAGCACCACCTTGTTTCCCACCACCACCACGGGCAACCCGGCGCAAATTCATGCCATGCTCAAGGCCTGCGCTGAAATCCAATCCCAACGCAGCCCGGCCAACGGGGCACGCATTGCCGGCGTGCACCTCTACGGCCCCTTCTTCGCCGAGGACAAGGTCGGCTGCCATCCGCGCAGCGGACGCCGCAGCCCAAACGCCAGCGAATACGAGGCCTATTTTCAAACCGGCATCGTGCGCATCGCCACCTGCGCCGCCGAACTGCCAGGCGCCGCCGCCTTCTATCGCGCCGCCAGAAAGCGACGCTGCCTGATCACCTGCGGCCACTCCAACGCCAGTTGGCCGGAGATGGCAGCTGCCCATGCCAACGGCATGCGCCATGTGGACCACTTCTGGTGCGCGATGAGCAATGTCTCCTCGGTGCGTGCGCGCCTTGGCGTGCCCATGCGCGGCAGCATGCTCGAGTTCGTGCTCGGGCATGCCGACATGAGCACCGAAATCATCGCCGACGGCTGCCACCTCGCGCCGGAGTTGCTGGATTTCGCCTATCGAATCAAGGGCCCTGATCGTCTTTGTCTGGTCACCGACAGCAACCGCGCCATGGACCTTCCTGCCGGCCGCTACCGCTTTGGACCCAAGCGCAGCGGCAGTTGGTTTCACAGCGATGGCCGCGTTGGCTGGGCCGAGGACGGCGCCCTGGCCAGCAGCGTGCAAGGCATGGACCACATGGTCCGCCACATGGCCGCCAACAGCAGCGCCAGCCTTCCTGAGGTCATTCGCATGGCAAGCCTCACCCCAGCCCGCCTCGGCGGCATCGCCAGGGACTGCGGCAGCATCGAAATCGGCAAGCGCGCCGACCTCCTCCTACTCACCCCCGAGCTCCACATCCACCAGGTCCACCTGGCAGGAAGGCCTCTGCCCGTAGGCCATTAGAACCGCAGGCCCAACCTGACCCAGGCCCCACAACAACCCCCGCTTTGATGGCCCTCTCACGCTTTTGACTGAGAAATCCATTGCCTCATCCCCCTCGTGGATTGGACGGGTGCTCGTTGGTAACTTTAGGCGGCCATTTGCCATTCGATATATAATCGCATTTTTTAGACGATGGTAATAATACAACTTATAATCCTCAAAAACGATGCTAAAAGCATTACTGGTTTTAGTCTTTGGTAAATTGCATTTAAGCGAAACATATCGGTTATTATAAGTAAAGTTAATGCGCTGCTAATGAACCACCAACTAAAACTAAAGTAGGATTGATTTTGTTGAAAAAGGTTTTCAGGGCTGGAGGGGAATAGTTGCTCGAAAAATGTTGTAAAGAAAATCGTAGCCAAGACTACGATCGGCACACAATCCCTAACTTCTTGGGATTTCTCTGTCATAATGATTTCAATTACTGCCATCAGGGCAAACCAACTCGTCAAGCCACCTTTTCTTATCTTCGCCGCAATCGAGATGCCCTATGGCTTCATCAATTTGAGGTTCCATGAAATCGACAATTTTTGCCGAACACGTGATGATTAGGATGACATTGCCGTTGCTGTCGTCGTGGTAGAACAAGGCCAAGCTCGTGGTGCTTTGTTGATTGCGCTGTGCTTCACCCTTCGGACTTCCTGCGGCAGCATCACTCGCTGCGCTCGGATCCTGGACCTTCGCACGGATAGCAGTGAAACAAGATTAATAATAAAATAGACCGTGGAAGAATGGTTTGCGAGAAGTCGGTTCACATTATGGCAGGATGTTTTTTCCCAGTTTACGGCGGGATTGTAGCCGAACGTTCGGATTGGTCTAAAGCTGAGAATTGAGAGCGAATATCTGAGACGATTAGAGGTTGCGGCCTGGCCGTTGGAGATAGCGATAATGGGACAGACCCTTTTGACATGCCGATTAAGTATTTATTATTACACAATCGACGATTTCATGAGTTATGACATCGTAGCGCACAACGGCAAACCGAATACTAAAACTCGCAACAAGATAAGCTCTTACGTGTATCAATTCGTCAGCCATTGTATTATCATCAAATAAGGACTCACCCATTTGAGGCGGGAATTTCGTATATACATCGTAGGCTTTTCCTAGATTTTTTTCTAACTTTTCTAGGGATTGGAATTTTTTTATACAGATGCATAACTCTTCATCTGAGAGAAATGTAAATCTGAAATGATAAAAAGAGACGAACAAACTGATAGCCAAAAGTGTTAATAAAAAAAAATTTCTAGTTAACAGCTGCATAGGTTAGAATCTTTCCTAAATGATGGATTACTTGGACAACATTGTGAATTAACAGCATCATCGTGTGACTCACGACAACTATCGGCACACGATTCATTGCTAGGTTCACTTCCAATTTGACGCCCTTGTTCATTGGCATTGAGGTCATCTTGATCGCATTCTGGATTATCTTCTTGATCATTACCTCGATTTCTTGCCAACCAATCGACAAGAAATTCAGGCACTCCGTATCTAGTTAGTACAGAATTGTTTACACAGTGTCTGTAGAAGCCTTCAGTGACACATGAGCCGTAGGGGTCTCTGACTGGAAGTATCGTGTCTTGCAGTGAATATTGAGGATCGGGCTGATAGCTTGGAGGTGTATAATTAGGAAGCCAACAAACTAGACCAAGTTTATCAGTATTGTTTAATGACTTATTGTTGACAAATGAATACATATTATATCCGGCCTTTTCTTTTAATGGATCTCTGGAAGGCCATCTACCATTTGTTGGGTCGTAGTACCGGTATCCATAATACGCCAAGCCGCTGCCATTCTCGATGGGCTTGGTGCTGAAGCGGTAGCGGTTGATTGAGGCGGCGGGGCCGGTCGCCGTAATGGTCTGGCCAAAAACATCGTAGCTGTAGCGGGCAGCGGGTTGTGCACGCTCGTCGGTTAGAAGGATCACATTGCCGTTGCTGTCGTAGTGGAACCAGAGGGGAACCGCTGGAGAGTTCGGCGACTGGTGAACGGAAGCGAGCAGGCCGCCGATGCCGCCTGCGCCTTGCAGGGTGCCTGAAAGGTCTTCGCCCC
>JAURHS010000137.1 GCA_030833205.1 Prosthecobacter sp. | reverse complement strand
GCGCAGTGCTTCCATTGCCATGGCGAGGGCGGTGAAACCAAGGGCGGACTGGATCTGCGCCTGGCGCGCTTCATCAAAAAGGGAGGCGAGTCCGGCCCGGCAATTGTCGCAGGCGACGCGGCCAAGAGCCATTTGCTGGAGATGGTCAAGCAGGGCGAGATGCCCAAGGGCAAGGCCAAGCTCAAGGAGCGTGAGATTGCGCTGCTGGAGCAGTGGATTGCGCAAGGTGCGCCCACCGCAAGACCGGAGCCCGAGAAACTCGGCCCCGAGCAGGCCTTCACCGATGAGGAACGGGCTTGGTGGTCCCTGCAACCCATTGCCAAGGTCAAGGTGCCCCAAAACGGCGAGGCCCACCCCATTGACGCCTTCGTGGCCGAGAAACTGCGCGAGGTCGGCCTTGAGTTTTCCCCGCGCGCCGACGACGCCACCCTGCTGCGCCGATTGAGCTTCACGCTCACCGGGCTGCCCGCCGATGCCGCGGACATGGAGCAGGCAAAGGCCGCGACCTTCCGCACGAATCTGGAGCGCCTGCTGCAGTCCCCGCAGTACGGTGAGCGCTGGGCCCGGCACTGGCTGGACATCGCCGGCTACGCCGACAGCGACGGCTACACCGAGCGCGATCTGGAGCGGCCCTGGTCCTGGAAGTACCGCGATTATGTCATCGCCGCCTTCAACAAAGACAAACCCTACGATCAATTCGTGCGCGAGCAACTCGCCGGTGATGAGATGCTTGCCCAACCGCTGAAAAACCTCAGCCCTGAGGCGATTGAAAAACTCACCGCCACCGGATTCCTGCGCATGGCTGCCGATGGCACCGGCGCCATGAACGACAAGGCCGCGCAAAACGCCTGCATCGCCGACACCCTCAAGATCATTGGCACAGCCTTCTACGGCCTGACCGTGGGCTGCGCGCAATGCCATGACCACCGCTACGACCCGATCACCCACGAGGACTACCACCGCCTGCGCGCCATCTTTGAGCCCGGCTTCAATCCGCAGTCCTGGCGCACTCCCGCCGGGCGCCTGGTCTCGCTGCAAACCGACACGGAAAAGGCGCAGGCCGACCAGATCGAAGCCGAGGCCAAGGTGCTGGATGCCAAGCGCATCAAGCAGCAGGAGGCATTCATTACCGAAGTCCTCGAGAAGGAATTGCTCAAGGCCCCTGAGGATCAGCGCAAGGCCCTGCGCGACGCCTACCGCGCGCCCAAGCGCAGCGCCGCACAAGCCGCCCTGCTCAAGGCCTGGCCGCGGATCAATCAACTCAGCGCCGGCTCGCTCTATCTTTACGACACCACCTACAAGACCCAACACGCCAACACTCTCAAAAAAATGAGTGAAGAGGCCGCTGCCGTGCGCGCCCGCAAGCCAGCAGAAAGCTTCGTGCAGGCCTTTACTGAACTGCCAATGACGGAGAAAACCCTGCCGGCCACCCACTTGTTTTTCCGCGGCGACATCGAGCAACCACGCCAGAAGGTCAGACCTGGCGAACTCAGCGTACTGGCCGGACAGCGCCAGGTGGACATCGCTGAGAAAGATCCGAAACTGCCCACCAGCGGCCGCCGCCTGGCCTATGCCCAATCGCTCACTGATGGCCGCCATCCCCTACTGGCGCGGGTGATTGTCAATCAGGTCTGGCTGCGCCATTTCGGACGCGGCCTGGCGGAAAACCCCAATGACTTTGGCCAACTCGGCCAACCCCCAAGTCACCCGCAACTGCTCGACTGGCTGGCCCAGGAATTCATGAACCAAGGCTGGAGCCTCAAGCGCCTGCACCGCCTGATCCTCACCAGCCGCACTTGGCAGCAGCAATCCCGCCGCGACGCCAAGCGCGATCAACTCGACCCGGACAATCGCTGGCTCAGCCGCATGAGCGTGCGCCGACTCGAGGCCGAGACGCTGCGCGACAGCCTGCTCTGGGTCAGCGGTCAGCTCAACGCGCAACTCGGCGGCAAACCCGTTCCTGTCACCCTCAGCGAGGAAGGCCAAGTCGTGGTCGGCGTGGACACCCGCGACAGCGCCGGCCGCCCCACCGGCAAAAGCGTTGATCTCAACGGTCAGGAAAAACGCCGCAGCATCTATGTCGCCGCCCGCCGCAGCCAGCCCCTTGAGATGTTCGCCGCCTTTGACGCGCCGGCCATGACCGAGGCCAACTGCGCGCTGCGCCCCAACACCACGGTCAGCCCCCAGAGCCTGCTGCTGATGAACAACCTTGTCATGCGCCAACACGCCCAGGATCTGGCGCAGCGCGTGGAGCGCGACAGCCTGGCCAGCGACAGTGCCCGCATCATCTTGGCCTGGAGGCTGGCTCTTGGCCGCAACCCCAGGCCCGCCGAGCTTGAGCAGGCCAGCGCCCTGCTCGAAGCCCAAACCAAGCACTACGAGGCCAATCCCGTGCCCCTGGAGGGCGCCAGCGGCAGCGCGGCCAAGACTCCTGCTGCCGCGCCCCTGCTGGCCTTGAGCACACTCTGCCACGCCCTGCTCAGCAGCAACGCCTTCCTCTACGTCGATTGATTGCCGCCCCTGAGGCAGTGGGCAAGCCGCCCTTGCCAGCGCGCCCAAGCTGCGCTTTGCCTTTCCCAAGCGCCATGCCCATCCTTGAGTTCTACTGCCCGCAGAACCACCGCATCTATCAATTCCTGGCCCGCACTCAGGCCCAGGCCCAACTCACGCCCCTCTGCCCGGACAATCCCGCCTACCAACTCCAGCGCCGCCCCTCGGCCTTCGCCATCGTAGGCAAGGCCAAGGAGAGCGAGGAGCAGGACGGCAGGGACCCTTTTGCCCACCTTGATGAGCGGGCCTTGGACAGCCTCATGCAGGACATGGAATCGCAGTTCGGCGACGAGGACCAGGCGGATCCCGATCCCAGGCAACTCGGCCATTTCATGGGCCGCCTCACCTCGATGATGGGCGACAAGGCGCCGGCGGAACTGCGCGAGATCGTGCGTCGCCTGCAAGCTGGAGAAGACCCTGAAAAAATCGAAGATCAATTTGGCGGCTCGGGGGATGGCGAGGACGGCCTTGGCGAGCTGTTCAGCGAAGTCAAAACCCTGCTGCGCGCCCACCGCGCCCCGCAGCGCGACCCCAAGCTCTACGACTTGCGCGAGCACCTGCCGCCTAAAGCCAACACCGCCCCCGGCTCATGAAGCGGCTGCTCCTGCTGGCCCTGCTGCTTCTCGCCGCCATCCTGATCCCCTTCGTGCTCTGGGGTGACTGGATCAGCGAGCATTGCAGCGCCGCTTGGCTGCAGAGCTGGGGCCGCTGGGCCTGGGCGATTGGAATCGCCCTGCTCATTGCGGATTTGCTGCTGCCCATTCCCGGCACCCTGGTGCAGTCCAGTCTTGGCCTGATCTACGGCTTCGGACTCGGCGGCCTGATCGCCTGCCTCGGCAGCCTTCTCTCCGGCCTCATCGCCTACGAGCTCTGCAGCCGCCATGGCCGCGCTCTGGCCCTGCGCCTGTGCAGCGAAGCGGAACTGCAACGCGTGCAACGCTGGCTCGAACGGCAGGGTGGCGCCCTCGTGGTGGCCCTCTCGCGCAGCCTCCCTGTTCTCACCGAGGCCGTGGCCTGCATTGCTGGCCTGGTGCGCATGCCGCGCCCACGCTTTCTACTGGCCCTGGCCTGCGGCAGCCTGCCCACAGCCTTCCTCTACGCTGGCATCGGCGCCATGGGCAGGGAAACACCAGCCCTTGCCATGGGCGCCAGCCTGCTGGCCCCCTGCCTGCTCTGGCTGCTGGCGCAGCGTCTGCTGCCCAAGACTCGGGCAAGCTAAAAAAGCAAGCAAAGGCAGCAGAAAATGCTGCATCCAAAAGCGAGCCTCAAAGCAAGGCTGGAGAGGTCAAAATCCGCGCTCATTGGCACGCCCAGCGCAGGCTCAAATCACGCCCAACAAGACCAAGTTATTCACAATCCGCTGAGGCCCAAACAGATCAGCCAAAGCGGCTTGGCAAACCGCCTCAAAGTGCCAAAAAGACACCGAAAAAAAATTTCGTCTGTGGAACACTAGATTTGAGGCTGTGCAACAAAATCCCCCCACCCTGATTCCATTTTTTCTCTCGACCATCCACAATATCTTGTGCATGGTTTCGGTCCGCTTCTACAGCATCTAGTGTTTACTACCGTTTAGTCCGTACATTTCGATTCCCTTAAACAAACCCTCTCAAAACCCTCAGTCTCATGGAAAAAGTCTACAAAATCGGCAATCGCGAGTTCCCCCTCAACCAGGAGATCGCGGAGGCCGCCTTCGCTGACAAAAAGGTGATCAACGGCCGCAAGAGCATGACCTTCAATCTGCTCCCCCTGAAGTACCATTGGGCCTACGACCTTTACCGCACGATGAAGGCCAACCACTGGGAGCCCGAGGACATCCAGATGCAGAAGGATGTTGAGCAGTGGCGCTCCAACGAAATCACCCAAAACGAGCGCTGGATCATCATGATGGGCATCGGCTACTTCTCCGCCGCCGAAGGCATCGTGGGCGACAACATTCAGCATGTCGTTCGCGAACTGGTCACCGCCCCCGAACTCAAGCTGGTGCTCGGTCGCCACGCCCACGAGGAAAACATCCACGCCGACTCCCTGCTTTACATGATCTCCTCGCTGGGCATCAACCCGCACGAGTGCGAGGCGATGTTTGAGCAGATCCCCACCATTGTGAAGAAAAACGAGTTTGTCACGCGCACCTCCAAGAGCCTGCGCCGCGACCTCGACCTCACCCAAACCGCCCACAAGCGTCTCCTGGCCAAGAATATCTTCGTCTTTGGCCAGTGCATGGAAGGCACCCAGTTCTACGGCCTCTTCGGCATGATCCTGGCCCTCTACCGCCAGAACAAGTTCCCCGGCATCGGCCAGATGTTCCGCTACACCCTGCGCGATGAGTCCAACCACATCGAGGTGTTCCGCAACCTGTTCATGGATCTGATCGAGGAAAACCACGACATCTGGGACACCGAGTTCCGCGAGGAGCTGGTGGACACCATGCGCGAGGCCGTCAACCTCGAGAAGGAATTCATCCGCGACTGCCTGCCGGTCAATGCCGTGGGCCTTAGCGCTGACGAGTTCTGCCGCTACATCGACTTCATTGCCGACCGCCGTCTGGTGAGCTGCGGACTGAGCCCCATCAATCAGGGCCTGACCAATCCGCTGCCCTGGCTGGCTGAGATGATGGATGTGCGCAAGGAGCAGAATTTCTTCGAGGGCAAGGTGACCGACTACCAGAAGTCCGCCGCCCTGAAGCAAAGCTCTGACGACGACCTCTGATCGTCGCCCAGCCAGCGCCCGCACCGCCTCCGCGCAGGCGCTGTGGGCTCTTGGCCTGAATGCTGCTTTTGACCTACCCCAAAATCGACCCGATTTCCTCCTTTTCCTGCCGCCCCCACCCCTGTCAGTCTCGCTCGTCCGCACCACCTTTGCCCGCTCTTTCCCATGCTCGAAACCCTCACTGAAGACCTCGCCATGCGCAGCATGGCCCGCAAGCCCCGGGATCAAAAACCCCAGTTCAATTGGTCGGATCTGGCCAAACACCGCCTGCCCGCCATTCAAGTCATCGTTGACGGCAAGGCCTGCGACTTCGACTTGGGCGAAATCGCCGACACCGTTGGCCGCTGCGTGACCGATCTATTCCTCGTGCGCGGCATGCAGGCGGAGATCTTCTCGGAGAAAACCAAGAAGTTCGTGCAGCAAATCACCACCGAAGCCGCCAGCGAACTGCAACAGCAAATCGAGCAGAAAACCGAGCGCGGCGCCGCCGCCACACTGGGTGAGCGCGACATCCAACACTGCATCGAGCGCGTGCTGATCCGCCGCCACGCCCACGATGTGGCCCGCGCCCTGGCCGAACGCCGCAAGCGCAAGGCCGACCTCGATGTCCTCAACGACTCTCAGGGCAACCAGCCCAAGCCCATGATCATCTCCACCAAAATCATCCGCCGCAGCGGCCAACTCGTCGCCTGGAACCAAAACAAGATTGAAATCGCCGTGCGCAAGGCCTTCCTGGCTCTTGAGCTGGACTCTTCCCCTGCCGTGGCCATCGCCGAAACCGTGGGCCAGCGCATCGCCGACGAAAACAAACCCATCGTCCACATCGAGGAAATCCAGAACCTCGTCGAGGAAGAACTCATGCGTCAGGGCCACTACAAAGTGGCGCGTGCCTACATCCAATACCGCGCCCTGCGCAGCAAGATGCGCGAACAGGAAGTTCTCGAGCAACAAATCGAAGCCGAAGTGACCCCCGAGGACCAGACCACCCTGCCCCTTATCCTTGGTGAGGACGGCAACTCCTTCCTATGGGACGGCGCCGACCTCAAGAAGCGCATCGACTTCGCCATGCTCGGCCTCGACCTCTGCCTCAACCGCAATGAGATCGAGATCGAACTGCGCCGCAGTGTCACCAGCGACATCAGCGTTGCCGACCTCAAAAAGACGATCATCCTCAATGCCAAGACCCTGATTCAAAAGGACGCCGACTTCGCCAAGTTTGCCGGCCGCATCCTGCTGACCTACATCTACGAGGAAGTCCTCGGCTGGGACATCCAGCGCGACGGCATTGAAGCCCTGCGCGAAGCCCACCGCCGCCAATTCCGCCGCAGCCTGGCCCGCGGCGTGGAGATCGAGCGCTACAATCCCCGACTGCTGCAGTTCGACCTCGACAAACTCGCCGACGCCTTGGACCCCGTCGCTGACATGGACTTCGACTTCCTCGGCATCCAGACCCTCTACGACCGCTATCTGGTGGTCGACAAAAAATCCAAGCCCAGCAAGCGCCTGGAAACCCCGCAGTTCTTCTGGATGCGAGTCTCCATGGGCCTGAATGTTGGCGAGAGCGAATCCGCCGAGGAGAAGATCATCTCCATTTACCGCCTCTACAAGAGCCGCCGCTTCTGCTCCAGCACGCCCACGCTCTTCAACAGCGGCACCCTGCACAGCCAGCTCTCCAGCTGCTACCTCTACAAGGTCGACGACAGCATCGAGTCCATCATGATTCGCGGCATCGCCGAAAACGCCTTCCTCTCCAAATGGGCAGGCGGCCTCGGCGGCTCATGGACCGCCGTGCGCGGCACCGGCGGCTACATCAAGGGCACCAATGGCGAATCCCAAGGCGTCATCCCCTTCCTCAAGCTGCACAACGACCAACTCGTCGCCGTCAACCAAGGCGGCAAGCGCCGTGGCAGCGGCTGCGCCTATCTGGAAATCTGGCACAACGACATCGAGGACTTCCTGCAACTGCGCGTCAACACCGGCGACGAACGCCGCCGCACCCACGACCTCAACACCGCCAACTGGATTCCAGACCTTTTCATGAAGCGCATGGAATCGCGCGAGAACTGGACTCTGTTCCGCAGCTGCGAAGTGCGCGACCTGCACGAGCTGTATGGCAGCGCCTTTGAAAAGCGCTACCTCGAGTACGAAGAGCAGGCCCGTGCCGGCCACATCTTCGGCCGCGAAGTCCCTGCGATTGACCTCTGGAAGAAGATGCTCAAGGCCATCTTCGAGACCGGACACCCCTGGATCACCTTCAAGGACCCCTGCAACCTGCGCAGCCCGCAGGACCATGTCGGCGTCATCCACAGCAGCAACCTCTGCACCGAGATCACCCTCAACACGAGCGCCGAGGAAACGGCCGTCTGCAACCTTGGCTCCATCCTGCTGGACAACCACCTCGACGACAACGGCGGACTGGATCACCCCAAACTGCGCGAGACCATCCGCACCGCCGTGCGCATGCTCGACAATGTCATCGACATCAACTTCTACCCCACGGAAGCCGCCCGCACCTCCAACGAACGCCACCGCCCCATCGGCCTCGGCGTCATGGGCCTGCAATACGCCCTCTACCGCAAGGGCGTGGCCTTCGCCTCCAAGGAAGCCGTTGAATTCAACGACGAGGCCATGGAAGCCATTGCCTACTACGCCTACGAGGCCTCCAGCGATCTGGCCGCCGAACGCGGCAGCTACAGCAGCTATCAAGGCAGCAAGTGGCAGCGCGGCATCCTCCCTCAGGACAGCCTCGAAATCCTGCAGGAACAACGCGGCGTGGAGATTGAAGTGCCCCGCGGCGGCAAGATGGACTGGAGCACCCTGCGCGCCAAAATCGCCTCCCAAGGCATGCGCAACAGCAATGTGCTGGCCATCGCCCCCACAGCCACCATCTCCAACATCATGGGCTCCAGCCCCTGCATTGAACCGCTGATGAGCAACATGGTCGTCAAATCCAACCTCTCCGGCGACTTCATGCTCCTCAACCCCTACCTCATCCGCGACCTCAAAAAGCGCGGCCTCTGGACCGAGGACATCCAGGAAAAACTCAAGTACAACGACGGCGAAATTGAGCCCATCGAGGAAATCCCCGTGGACCTCAAGCGCCGCTACGCCACGGCCTTTAGCATTGACTACTCCTGGTTCATTGACGCCGCCGCGCGTCGCCAGAAGTGGATTGACCAATCCCAGAGCGTGAACCTCTTTTTCGGCGGCACCGAAATGAGCACCCTCAGCCACATGTACCGCGCCGCCTGGCGCAAGGGCCTCAAGACCACCTACTACCTGCGCACCCGCAGCGCCTCCAACATCGAGAAGAGCACCACCAGCCTGCAGAAGGAAATCCGCAGCAGCGTGATCAACAGCGCCCTCGGCGGCCCCGCCCCCAGCGGACCCACCGAAGAAGAAAAGCGCATCTGCTCCCTCGAAGCCATGCGCAACGGCGGCGAATGCGAGGCCTGCCAATAACACAGGCAAATCAGGCCGCGCAGCACCCAAGCTCCGGACCCCCAACCCAACCGAAACGGCGGCCACCACAGGCCGCCGTTTTTTGTACCAGTCCCCAGCGGGCGGCGACAAGGCGGCGCAACACCATCAAGCCAGCAAGCCCGCAGAGAATGCAAAAAAGCCCCAGGCAGACCGAGTATTGGCCAAAGCATCAGGCGATTGCGTTGCAGGCTTGAAATCAAAAAGAGAAAAAAAACACAAGAAATCTGTTTTCATGAACATGGTAACCCATATAGCAGTCGAGCTATATGTTCAGGGTAACCCATTTCTTCACCGCTCTTTGCGTTTTCATTCTCTGTCCCCATGGCCGTGGCCAGGAAGCCGCCCTCCCCGCAGCCGCGGCCGCGGCCGCTTCCTACAGCCCTACCGAGAGCAACATCTCCTGGGCCTGCAGCACCCCCCTGAGCAACCTTGCCGAGACCAACGGAGGCCTGATCAAGAGCACCACCGCCGACGCCACCACCTACTACCGCGCGATTGCACTGGGCGGCCCAAGCGCCGATTCCCCTGCCCTCTGGCTGCACCGGCAAGG
>JAURHS010000084.1 GCA_030833205.1 Prosthecobacter sp. | reverse complement strand
CTGCCTGAGCCCGAAGGCAACGAGCAGCAGGAGGAGCAAGGCCGACACGGAGCCAGCTCTCAAAGCAACAGTGGCGATGATTTCGCAGGCCTCCGGCCCTGGCAAAGCGGGGAGTCACCGCGACGCATTTTCTGGCGAGCACATGCTCGCGGGCGCCCCTTGCTGGTCAAGCAATGGCAGCAACCCTCATCGCCGTTGGTGGTCCTGCATTGGAATCATCTGCCGGGATCGGCCCAGCAGCGGGTGGCCCAATTGTTGCAATGGATCGGGCAATTGCGCCAGCGCCAGTGGCGTTGGAGACTGGAGCTTCCAGATCAGACCCTTGGCCCTGATGAAGGCGCTCACTTTGAGGGCCAGTGCCGACTTGCGATGGGGCGGCTGCTTGAGCAATCCAACGGCACTGAGGACAAGCCGCAGCGCAGGCAGATTCTACCCACCGGCCATGAATATCAAAGCCGTTTGCCCCGCGGCCCTCTGGCCCTGCTTTGCGGGGTGCTGCTGGCCTGCGGCCTTCTGTTGCAGGAAATTCTGCCTCTTGCCACCACGGCATTGTTCGCCCTGTGCTGTTGCTGGCGCCTGTTGGGACCGCAACCCACACCGCCGACCTCCCTTCGACGGCGGCTGGTGCATTGGCCCAGCCTGCTGACACTGATCGTGGGAGCAGGCGTCCTGCAGTGGAGCACAGGCAAGTTGCTGAGTCTGGAATCTGGCATCGCCATTCTCATGGTCCTGCTGGGAAGCAAATTGCTGGAGTCTCGCAGCGCGCACGACTTTCAAGTTTTGGCCATGGTCGGATGGTTTCTCTGTCTTTGCGGTCTGCTCTCCAATCAAACCCTGACGCGCAGCCTTTGCATCCTGAGTTTTTTCACACTCATCGCCGCATGCATGAACCGCTTTCGGCGCCACGCTCCAGGTGCGTGGCAACCCCTGCGCACCACGGCAATCCTCATCGCTCAGGCGATGGTCCTGGCAGGTCTGGTTTACTTTGCCTTTCCGCGCGGCAGCCTTGCCTTCCTGAGCCGAATGGGCGTTGAGCGGCGCACGATCAGCGGCATCAACGAGGAGCTCAAGCCCGGAAGCATTTCCGAGTTGGTGCAGAGCCACGAAGTCGCCTTCCGAAGCGAATTCCCAACACTGGACGAGCCCCCACCAGCGGAATCGCGATACTGGCGTTGTGTTGTCCTCTGGCACTGCGAGGATGGCCTGAGCTGGCAGCGACGCCCACCGACTCTGACCAGTGCGGCACAGAGCGAAGTCCGCCGCCCCCCGCAAGCGTCCTCGACCGTGACGCAAACCATTCAACTACTGCCCACGGGCCAGGGTTGGCTACCCTCCATGGATCGTCCCCTTGCAGGACAAATCAACCAACGGCCACTGCCCCTGAGTCCAGACGACTGCCTCAGAGCCATGGGGCCGGTGGAGACCGTCTTCAATTATCAAACCACCTCCCTGACCTCGCAGCGCTTCAGTGCGATCTCTGCCGAAGAGCGGCTGGCGGCGCTTCAACTGCCACCCCAGATCTCCGCGCAAACCCGCCAGCTCGCGGCGAGTTGGCGCCGCGATCAGGAGCCCCCGCAGCAGTGGATCAGCCGCGCCATCGCGCACCTCCAAAGCAAGGGATTCACCTACAGCCTAGACCCGGGGCTCTATGATTCCAAGCGCGCCCTGGATGAATTCCTTTTCGAGAGGCGGAAGGGATTCTGCGAGCACTACGCCGCGAGCTTTGCCACGCTAATGCGGGCGACGGGAATCCCGGCGCGGGTGGTCATTGGTTACATGGGCGGCGAGTGGTCGCAGCGCGGGGGCTACATGATTGTGCGCCAAAGCGACGCCCATTCCTGGGTCGAGGTCTGGCTTGCGGAGGTGGGTTGGGTTCGTGTGGATCCGACCATTGCGCTGGTGCCTGGCCGCATGACTCAGGATCTCCAAAGCCTGCTGGCCCAAAGCGACGACGCCTGGCTCAACCTCGGTGACCGCCTCTGGCAGCAGCATTTCCAACAGGCGAGGCTGTGGTGGGATCAACTCGAATACAATTGGTACAGCCGCGTGATCAGCTTTGATGAGGAAGCTCAATATGGGTGGTTACGCTCCCTGGGGCTTGAGCGCTGGCAGGGCTGGGGAGCGCTCGCCCTCGCCGCCGCCTTGGTCACAGCTTTGTTGCTGCCATTGCTGTGGCTGTGGCGGCGGCCCGCAATTGCCACGGATCCTCTGGCCGCTGCATGGCTGAACTTTTGCGACCGCCTTGCCAGTCAGGGCCTACCCCCCAGAGGCATCAGCGAGGCGGCAGGCAGTTACGCCAGGCGCCTCGCCCAAATCTCTGATCAGCCAAGCATGCGCGCCTTGTGCGCCGTGATCGAGGAATACAGCGCCCTTCGCTATGGCCATGCAGGCAGCCCGCTGCTGCGCCGCGCATGGATGGCCAAAGTCAGACGCTGGCCAAAGTCTTTGCCCCACGCCTGAGTGCCCCTGAAAACCACCAAGCTTCTGCAAAGGCTTTCTCCCTGCCAGCGTAACCATCCCCATGTCACGCCGCCGTTTTCTCCGCACCAGCCTTCAGGGTTGCGCCGCCGCCCTGCTCACCGCAATGCCCACCACTGCCCTCAAGGCTGCCCCGGCAAGAAAGCTGCGCAAGGCCATCATGGGCGGCACCTTGGGCATCAAGGGCACGCTCCTTGAAAAGTACAAGGCCGCTGCCGCCGCGGGCTATGAAGGTGTGGAACCTTCCGGAGGCGCCAATCAACAGGAGATTCTCGACGCCCTCGGCGCCTCGGGGCTGAAGGCCGCCAGCGTTTGCTGCCACACCCACTGGAAACAAACCCTCACTCACCCCGACGAAAAAACAAGGCAAACCGGGGTGGAGGGCGTGCTGCAAACCCTGCGTGATGCCAAGGCCTACGGCGCCGATTCCATCCTCGTGGTTCCCGGAGTCTGCAACGAGGAGACCCCCTACCACTTGGCCTGGGAACGCAGCGTCGCCTCGGTGAAACAGTGCGTGCCTCTGGCTCGCGAGCTCGGGGTGCGCATCAGCATCGAGAATGTCTGGAACAATTTCATCCTCAGTCCGCTTGAGGCCGTGCGCTACCTCGACGCCATCGGTGACCCAATCGTAGGCTGGCACTTCGACATTGGCAATGTGCTGCGCTACGGCTGGCCGGAGCATTGGATTCCCGTGCTGGGCAAGCGCATCAACCGCATTCATGTCAAGGAATACAGCACCAAGAAGATGCGCGAGGAAGGTGTCTGGAAGGGCTTTGATTGCGACCTGACTCAGGGCGACAACAACTGGCCTGCCATCATGAAGGCCTTGGACGACATCGGCTACGAAGGCTGGGCAATCAGCGAGCAACGCGGCGGCATCAATCCTGGTGGCTTGAAAATGCTCACCGAGCGCATGGACAGCATCTTTGCCTCATGAGGTCCGCCCCACCTCTGGGGCATACTCAGGACTGGTCTGCGGCCGCGCTGCTGCAGGCCGCCTCGATAAACAGACTCCAGGTGCGACGACCGCGCCAGACCTTGTGGGAGAGCTTCACGGCAACATCCCAAGGCGGTGCAGGCAGTTGTTCCAGCGGAGCTGAGAACCAGCAGGCATCCATCTGCGCCCCATGTTGGCGCAGCTTGAACATCAAGTGCTTGCCGCCAACCACCCGCCCAGGCAACTGCGGTTCGACGCCGCGCAGGCGCAGGACAGGCTCAGGGTTGCCCATTCCAAAGGGCTCCAGCAGGCGGTATTGATCCAGAAAAGCAGGCTTCAAATCCGCCAACTCAACATCGCCATCCAACAGCATCAAAGGCGCCAACGGCTCCTCCCCCAATGCCTGGCGCGCCGCCTGCACAAAAGCCCGACGGAAGGCATCGAGCTGATCCCTGTGCAGCGAAAAACCAGCTGCCATGGCGTGGCCTCCGCCGCCAGTGAGATGGTCGCGACAAAGTGCCATTGCCTCTACCAGTGAAAAGCCCTCCACGCTGCGACCACTTCCCTTGCCGACCCCCTGGGCGTCGAAGGCGAAAAGGATGCATGGCCGATTGAAGGCACGGCAAAGCCTGGAGGCAACAATCCCGATGACGCCGGGATGCCAATCCGGCGATCCCAACACCAATGCCTGTTGAGAGGCCCAATCGGGATTGGACTGCAACTGTGCCATCGCGTCCTGATGCACGCTGGACTCAACGCTTTGCCGCTCCCGATTGCAGGCTTCCAGTTCGTCGGCCAATGCCCTGGCTTTTTGGGGATCCTCGCAGAGCAACAACTGAAGCGAGGTCATTGCCTGGTCCAAACGACCACTGGCGTTGATGCGCGGCCCAAGCCGGTAGCTGATCTGAGAGGCCTGCAAGCCACCCTCGGGCTTAACGCCGGCAACCTCCATCAGGGCACACAGCCCCTGACGCCTCGTTTGGGCAAGGATCTCGAGTCCGCGACGAACCAACACCCGGTTTTCACCGCGCAATGGCACCATGTCGGCAACCGTCCCCATGGCCACCAAATCCAAGCAGGACTTCAGGTCAAACTCAGGCAAGGGGCGCGTTTTGAGAAGGGCATGAGCCACCTTGAAAACCAGGCCCACGGTACACAGATCGCGATGAGTTTCGCCCAGCTTGGGATTGACCAGCGCAGCTGCGGCAGGAATGCCAAGAGGCGACAGTTCGTGATGGTCAATGATGACGCAATCCACGCCCTGCTCAGCCAGCCAAGCCACCTCAGCAACCGAGGTGGTGCCACAATCCATCACCACCAGGACGGATGGGCGCCCGGACTCCGCAAAGAACCGTTCCAAACCGGCCCGACTCAGGCCATACCCCTCATCGAGACGAGAAGGCACAAACCACCTCGGCTGGCAGCCATAGGCCTGCAGCACCTGTCCCATCACTGCCTGCGAGGTCACGCCATCCACATCGTAGTCGCCGTACAACCCAACGCCCTGTCCCTTGTCAATCGCCTCGAGAAGCCGCCGCACCGCAGCGTCCATGCCGGGCAGCGCCAAAGGGTCCGCCAAAGTGGCCAAGCGCGGATTGAGAAACCCCTCCCACTCGGCAGGAGCCAGCCCGCGCTGGGTGAGCAACTCGACCGCCAGACCACAAAGGCCCTGGTGGTCAGGCACCCGTCCCAACGCCGCGTTTTCCCGCAGCACCCATCGAGGTCGAGAAGTGGCAGGAACCATTGGGGAGTCAGGCATGAAAAGAATCCGACAGCACTCAAACAACGCCACTCGAAACCTGAGTGGATGCGGCGAAGAATGCCAACGGACGGGCTTGTATGCCGCAGCACGCTGCACTAGTCAATCAGCGTATCCCAACCCCGCAAATGTCCACACCCAACACCGCAGACTCGCACCTCTCATCGGGGCGATTGTGGTTGGCCGCGCTTGGGCTGAGCCTCATGCTGGCCGGCCTGGTGTTTGTTGGCGTGCTCTACACCGCTTGGCAGAGGGCTGAGGAGACCAGACGCTGGCCAGGCGCAGCCTGTGTGGTGCTCTCCTCGAGCCTTGAGATCAAACGGCCCACCCCAAACTCCAACCTCTCCTACCTGCCCAAGGTGCGCTTTGAGTTCAATCACCAGGGCAAAACCTGGGTGGGCCAACGCATCCGCCGGGTGGACATCCCCAGCCAGCACCGCGATGTGGCGCAGGCCAAGCTCAACCCCTACCCGGTGGGCAGTCGGCACACCTGCTTCATCAACCCAGCAGCTCCCCAGCAGGCCATTCTGCGCCATGACAGCAGGGCTCCCCTCTACTCCATCTGGTTTCCCTGCCCCTTTGTCTGGGGCGGCCTGCAGATTCTGCGCAGGAGCCTGCGACGGCCCGACCCAGAGCGGGACAAGCAAGCTGCTTGATACTTCTCGGGCCCGAGGCTCGTTGTAGCCCTCTCCATGAAGCTGTCTTTTCTCTGCCTCAGCCTGCTCCTTGCCCCTGCCCTGCTCCCGGCTCAGAGCGCCCCCTCTACGCCCAAACCACAAGCCGGCGCCAAGGCGACCAAGGGCAAAGCCAAGGGCAAGGGCGGCAAGCCAGCCCCAAAGCGCCAGGCGGCAGTCGGCCCGGCCATCGGTGAGAACAAGGCCACGCCGGTGAGCCGGATCAAGGCCCCTGAAGGCTACAGGGTGGAGTTGCTTTACTCGGTGCCTGGGCAGACGCAGGGTTCATGGGTCAACCTTTGCAGTGACCCCAAAGGGCGCATCTACGCCAGCGACCAATACGGCGGTCTCTACCGCTTCCCAGCCCCGAAGGCAGGCGAGGCCCTCGACCCTGCGCAGGTCAAACCCGTGCCCGCAAAGATCCGCGCCGTCAACGGCATGGCCTTCATCGGCGATGCCTTGTATGTCGGCGTCAATGACTACGAGAAACAAATCTCAAGCGGCCTGTACCGACTCAGCGACAGCGATGGCGACGATCAACTCGACAAGGTCGAATTGCTGCGGGCCATTGAGTCCTCCGGCGACCATGGCGTGCACGCCGTGGTGCCCGCCCCCGATGGTAAAAGCTTCTTTTTGGTCTGCGGCAACAATGCCGTGTTGACCAAGGCCGAGAATTCATCGCCCGTGCGCCCGCTGTGGGGTGATGACCACCTGCTGCCCCGCATGCCTGACGGACGCGGCCACAACCGTCATGTCATGGCCCCGGGCGGCATCATCTACCGCGTCTCCTTGGATGGCCAACGCTTCGAGGTGTATGCCTCCGGCTTTCGCAACATCTTTGACGCCTCAATCAATCAGCAGGGTGACCTCTTCACCTATGACGCGGACATGGAATACGACTTCAACACCTCATGGTACCGCCCCACCCGGATCAACCATGTCATCAGCGGCGCGGAATACGGCTGGCGCAACGGCGCAGGCAAGTACCCTGAGTTCTACTTCGACAACCTGCCCGCCACCCTCAACATCGGTCCTGGCTCGCCCACCGGAACCACCTTTGGCTACGGCGCCCGCTTCCCGGCCCGCCATCAACAGGCCCTCTTTGCCTTGGACTGGAGCTGGGGCAAAATCTATGCCGTCCACCTCAGCCCCAAGGGCAGCAGCTACAGCGCCACCAAGGAAGAATTCATCACGGGCGCACCACTGCCGGTGGCCGATGCCATCATTCATCAGGACGGCGCGATGTACTTCTGCATCGGCGGCCGCCGCGTGCAAAGCGGCCTTTACCGCGTGACCTATCAAGGCAGCGAGAGCACCGCTCCCATTGGCAAGCCTGAGGCCCTCGATGAACTGGCCAAGCTTCGCCGCAGTCTCGAATCCCTGCAGCAGAAGGAAGCACCAGCTGCGCTGGAAACCCTCTGGCCCAACCTCAGCCACGGCGACCGCGTGATTCGCGCCACGGCCCGCACCGCCCTTGAGCATCAGGACATCAGCCTCTGGCAGGACAAGGCCCTGAATGAACCCAACCCAATCGCCCGCCTTGAGGCCCTGCTTGCCTTGACCCGTGTCGGAGCCGTCTGCCCAACCCACCGCAGCCCTGAACATCAAGTCAATGGCAGCCTGCGCGATCAACTCTGGAACTCGTTGCTGGGGCTGGACTTTGCCAGCCTCAACCCCGAGGCCCAGCGCGCCTTTGTGCGCCTGAGCCAAATCGCCCTGCACCGCTTTGGCGATCCTGCCGCAGAAACCACGACCAAACTCGGCAACCTCCTCGATGCCGCCTACCCTGCCGCCAGCTTCGAAAGCAACTGGCTGCTCACGGAAACCCTGGCCTACCTGCAGCACCCCAACACCGCCCGCAAGGCCATGGCGCTGATTGAGGCCGCCGAGAGTCAGGAACCTCAGATCGAGTACGCCAGAAGCCTGCGCATGCTCAAAGCTGGCTGGACCCCTGCACTGCGCAGGCAACAACTTGAGTGGTTTCTCAAGGCCGCCAATTACCGCGGCGGCAGCAGCTTTGCGATCTTCATCGAATTCATTCGCCGCGACTCCCTGGCCACCTTCACGGCGGCGGAACAGGCCGAGCACGCCGAGCTCATTGCCCGCAAACCCGAGATCAAGTCTGCGCTGGAAAATGTCGGTGCCATGCTCGCCGGTCGCACCCCCACCAACTGGACTCTGGAAGAACTCAGCGCCGCGGCAGAAACCGGGCTGAAGAACCGCAACTTCGCTCAGGGCCGCAGGATGTTTGGCGCCGCCGCCTGCTTCGCCTGTCACCGCTATGGGAATGCAGGTGGCATGACTGGCCCGGACCTCACCGGTGCGGGAGGCCGCTACAGCGCCCATGACCTGCTCGATCAGATCCTCAACCCCAGCAAGGTCATCAACGAGCAGTTCGCACCCATCGTTGTCACCAAGAACAACGGCGATGTGCTCACCGGCGTGGTGGTCAACCTCAACGGCGACAGCGTCACCCTCAACACCGACCTCAGCGACCCCGACCAGCGCGTTGGTGTGGATCGCAAGGAGGTCAAGAGCATTGAGGTCTCCAAGGTCTCGCCCATGCCGCCCATGCTGCTGGCCATGCTCAAGCGCGATGAAATCCTCGATCTTGTCGCCTTCATCCTCAGCGGCGGTGACGAGAACCACGCCATGTTCGCGCGCTGAACCGCAGCCGAAAGCAGCGCATCCAACAAGCCAACTCCCCGCAGCTCATGAAGACCCTGCACTGCATCGTGATGGCCTGTCTTGTCCTTGCGGGCAGGGCGGCAGCATCCAGCCCACCCAACATCATCGTCATGCTGGTGGATGACATGGGCATGATGGATTGCTCCGTACCCTTCATCACCGATGCGCAGGGCAGGCCGCAGACTCAGGAACTCAACCGCTTTTACCGCACCCCAAACCTCGAGGCCCTCGCCGCACGCGGCGTGCGCTTCAACCAGTTTTGCGCCATGAGCGTCTGCTCGCCCACGCGCATCTCCATCATGACCGGGCAGAACGCCGCCCGCCACCGCACCACCAACTGGATCAATCCCGACACGGACAACGCAGGCAGTCAAGGCCCGCCGCAGTGGAACTGGCGTGGCCTGAAGCCAGGCGACATCACCCTTCCTGCCCTGCTTCACCAAGCCGGCTACCGCACCATTCATGTGGGCAAGGGCCACTTCGCGCCGCGTGAGCAACCAGGCTCAAACCCGGCCACGCTGGGCTTTGACATCAATGTCGCCGGCGCCTCGATCGGCCAACCCGGCAGCTACTACGGCTTGCAGGACTTCGGCGGCAAGGCCGCCACGCAGGCAGCAACCAACAAGGCCAAGAAAAACGCCAAGGCCCAAAGCCCAAAGCCCAAGCGGGGCAACAATCAACCCCCAGGCCTTGAGGCCTACCACGGCAAGGACATCTTTCTCACCGAGGCTCTCACCCTGGAGGCCGCCTCTCACATCCGCGCCGCTGCCGCGCAGAAGCAGCCCTTTTTCCTCTACTTCGCCCAGTACGCCGTGCACGCCCCATTCAATGCGGATCCGCGCTTCATTGGCAACTACAAGGACAGCGACAAACCTGAGGCCGCCAAGGCCTTTGCCTCGCTGGTGGAAGGCATGGACAAATCCATGGGCGACCTCCTCAAGCTGCTTGATGAGCTCAACATCGCCAAGGACACCCTCGTCATCTTTTTGGGCGACAACGGCAGTGATGCCCCGCTGGGCCATGAGCACGCCGTGGCCTGTGCGGCACCGCTGCGCGGCAAAAAGGGCTCTCATTACGAGGGCGGCACCCGCGTGCCCATGATCGCCGCCTGGGCCAAGGCGGAGCCCGCTCACCCCGCCCAGCAGCGCCTGCCCATTGCCGCCGGCGCCATCCAAACTCAGCAGGCCGCCGTCTATGATCTCTTCCCCACCCTGCTTGAGCTCACCAACACCAAGACACCGCCTACCCATGTCGTTGATGGGCGCAGCCTTGCACCCTTGCTCCAGGGCAAGCCGCAACCCGACCGCCCTCAGCAGTTTCTCATGCACTACCCGCATGGGCCGCACCGCAGCCATTACTTCACGCTCTGGCGCGATGGCGACTGGAAGGTCATTCACCACTACCTGCCCAGCGCCCCATCGGCAGGAGGCAAGTCCTACGAACTCTACAACCTGCGCCAAGACCCCTATGAGCAACAAGACCTCGCCAACCGCGAGCCTACGCAACTGCGACGCATGATGCAGGGCATGATCGAGGCCCTCAAAGCCAACAACGCGGTTTACCCGATTGATCCCCAGGGACAACCCCTTCTGCCCAAATTGCCATGATCATCTGCTGTCGAAGCCTCGCCGCGCTCTGCCTCAACCTCGCCTTCGGCCTTGTGGCCGCCAAGGCCGCAGAGGAGCAAGGCAACATCATCGGTCACGGCAGTTTGAAATACCGGGTGCATGCCGATTGGTCCAAGGCCGATCCCTCCAAGGCTCCCATCATCAACGCCCACGCCATGGCCGAGAGCAGCAAGGGCGAGTTGTACCTGGTCACCGATCATCCCGCCAACGACTTTCTCGTCTACGCGGCGGACGGCAGCCTGCTGCGCACCATCAGCGCCAACCTCGGCGGCGGGCACGGCTTGGAGATCTTCACTCATCAAGGCCAGGAATACCTCCTGCATGTGGATTGCGGTTGGCACTTTGCCGCAGAAGGCTGGAACCCGAAGGCCGGAGAGGGTTGCATCACCCTTCTTGACCTGCAGGGCAAAGTCCTGCGCCGTTTTCCAACTCCAACACAGGCCGGTCTGAAGACCGGCAAATTCATGCCCTGCGATGTGGCGATAACCCCGCAGGCCACAGTCCTCGTCGCTGACGGCTATGCCTCAAACCGGATCTACGAATACAATCTGGAGGGCAAGATTCTGCGCCACTGGGGCGGCCCCAGCAAGGACGCAGCCAATCTCAGCAACGCCCACGGCATCAGCATCGACATGGAGGACCCACGCGGCCCCACCCTGTGGATTCCATCGCGCAACGAGAACCAACTCAAGGCCTTCACCCTTGAGGGCAAGCACCTCGAGACGCTCGACCTTCCGGGAGCCTATGCAGGACAATTGGTGGCCCGCGGCAACCTCCTCTACACCGCCGTGTGTTGGAGCAAGGACAAGGCCGGCAAGCGCCTGCCTGAATCCGGATTTGTCCTGGTGCTTGACCGCAAAACCAAAAAGGTCTTGAGCGCTCCTGGAGGAACCGAACCCACCTACGCGGAGGGCAGGCTGCAACCCCTCTCGCAGGCGCAGCGCATCTTCAAACACTGCCACGACCTCTTGGTTGACCGACAGGGCAACATCTTTGTCGGCGAGTGGAATGCCCAACGACGCTACCCAACCAAACTCGAGCGTCTGCGCTAAGCCGCGACGATTGTCACCGGCGAGGCCATCGCCTCAACGGCTTGGCTTCATTCTGCGCTCTGTGAAGCCCGCACCTGGACCAGCCTTGATTGGGCCGGCCCTGCCCTGAGCATCGTCCCCATGCGCAGCGGCAACCGCCGTTCGCAGGCGCAGCTCATCACTGGCATGGGCCATTGCTGTGGAGGCCAGAGGACGCGCCCTGAGGGGCTTTCTCATTTCTGCAACGGCTGCGGCTACCGCTTGAAATGAACACTGGCAGGCAGCGGACCAACCAGCACCTTGGCACGCCCTGAGACTTTGGCGGCACGGGAGCTCATTGGACGCTCAACCGTGCTGCCTTCAGCGCAGGAGCAACCGCAGCGCAGGGCCATGAGACCGTCCCAAATCCCCACCAAGCCCAATTTTTTGGCTTGCATTTCCAGCGTGCTAGCCAAAGCTTACCCCATACGCCCCTTGAGAGTACGGCTGCTCGCCCATCCTGAGCATGTCCGAAAATCCTGGGGCTTTTTTATGGTCACTGGCCACGGAGGTATTGGCCAATGAGAATCAGAAAAGTCGCTGTTCTGATTGATGGAGGCTTCTTCATCAAACGCCTGCCCAAGCTGGTCCGCCCGGATCAGTGCGACTCCCCCATGGCGGTTGCCAATGCAGCCGTTGCCCTTTGCAAGCGGCTGGTGAGAAACCTCATTGGAGATTATTCTGTTGAATCCTCCAAAAGCCGATGGCTCGACCATGTTTACCGGCTCTTCTATTACGACGCCGCACCGCATAAGGCCTTGGAACTTCACCCCTTGAGCAGACAGCAGATCGACTTCGGCAAGCTCAGGAGCAGCACCTTCCATGAGGAGTTGTTTACGCACCTGCGGCGCAAAAGAAAATTCGCGCTCCGCCTTGGAAAACTGACCTCCCAAAATGGCTGGAGACTCCGCGACAAAAAACTGATCAAACGACTTCTCCAGACCCGGGACAGCATTCCGATTTGGGACAAGGTCTTGAATCAAAGCAAGACCAACAGCCAGCCTGAGGCTTTGAGCGCAAGCGAGGCCGAGCATCTGCAGGCCCTTCGGGACCTCTGGGCCTCGATCACAGACGATGATCTGCGACTCGACCTCAGGCAAAAGGGCGTGGACATGCGCATCGGCGTGGACATCACCACCCTGACTTTAAAACACCAGGTCGACACCATCATCCTGGTCACGGGTGACAGCGACTTTGTGCCTGCGGCCAAGGTCGCCAGACGGGAGGGCGTTGAATTTTTGCTTTGTCCCATGTGGCAGCAGGTCAACGACGACCTCATGGAGCACATCGACGGAATTGCCGCAGGTTTCACCAACGCCCAAGGACAGGAGAAAACTGCAGGTCGGGACTCAAGCCCGCCCCAGGCCTCCGGCCAGACTTGCGGCGACAGCCTGCTGTTTAAGGATGGCGCAGCGCCTTGACCTGCCGCTGCACCTCGCGGTGAATGAGCTCCTCAACCTGCGGGCTGTAGGCGGCGCGGTGGCCGTATTCATACATCCCGGTCAGCCCCTCATACCCGCCCTCGCGCAGCACACGCAGACTGGGGATGTAACTGGTCAGGTCGTTGTTGTAACCGCTGACCCAGGTTTGATTCCAGCCCAATGCGGCTTTGAACTGAAGCGAGTAGTCCACCACCGTCTCACCGGTGAGCGCAATGAGCAAAAGATCGGAGCCAAGGCGGGCCACCTGAATCGGATAAGGCACCGCATCGGGCAGACGCCCCAGCCTCTGGTACTGCGAGAGAAAATGTTGAAACTCCCGTCTGGGCATCCCGCTGAGTTTTGGCAAACGAGACTCAATCTCCTGCTGCGAAAGGCCAGGTTCCAGAGGCAAGTCAATTTGTCCATAACTCAGACGCAACTCACCCTGCAGCGGCTTCATCGGGCCCTCCAGCACCTGCCTCACCGCCTCGGCGAGAATATCCCCATATCCCTGCGCCAACGCCTTGGCCTCCCTGTCCCTGCCGCGAAGCCGCGGCAAAGGATTGGCATCGCCACCGCAATTTTGAATGAATCCAGCCAGCACACCGGGCTGATCCCGCTCCAGGCGCTCCATCGCATAGCCCGCGTAATCGCCATTGATGCTCAGCCCACCAAGCGCCGTCGTGTGACAGGAATACCCAAAGAAAAAGCCGCGCAAACGACCATCGCTTTTGATGGCAAGAACCGGCACATCCTGGTCAACCTGCCCCCCAAAGGCACGGCTTTCCGGGCCGCGCGAGCGTCGGCGATTGACCGCCACTCCGGCAAGGCCCTGCTCAAAAAAAACCTCGGCTGCGCGCAGGTCCTTGAGGGCAGCGGCAATGACTTCCTGGTAGGCCAAATAGACTTGTTGCGTGTAGCGCTGCGTTGCCTCTTTTTCCTCTGGCGTCATCTCATAATAGAGCCAAAGCACATCCTCAGTGACGGGACAGGAGTGATTGTGAGAGCAGTTGAGCAGCAACTGCTCGCGCTTGAGTCCATGCTTGGCCAGAGCATCGGCGGTGATCCGCTCAACCATGCGCTGGCTCAGGCCCACCAGATCGCTGCCGATCCACAGCAGGGTCTGCCCCCTCTCATCGCGCAAGGCAAGGGCCTTGAGCCAGATGGGGTGGTCCACCCCCTGAGACAGACGGGTCTTGCCACCGTAACCCGCCAGAGGCACTGGCTCCCGGGGCGTGATGTCCACTCGGCCAAGGCCAGCCTGCCAAGCGGCATGGCAAGGCCCGCAACACAGAAGAATCAAACAGACGAGGCGACAATAGGCAGATGAACTCATGACGGAGAATGACGAGGGCGGATGAAGATGCGGATCAGGGTTTCCAATCCTTGGGCAGATGAAGCGACCAGACCTCATTGGAAAGCGGGCGGGCGTGACCGCCAAGCACCCAAAGCCGGTCCTCGTGGACCAACACGCTGTGCTCATGCCTCGCCTTCCAGCATTGAGGCGTTCGCAGAAGCTGCCAGTGGCGACCGTCCTCACTATGCCAGACATCGCCGAAGTTATCCCGCTCCTTGGACCATCCGCCCAAAACCCAAAGACGCCCGCGATAAACCGCAACCCCAAACCATAGCCTCGGCGCCCATGGCGCAGAGGCGGTTTCCAGCCTCCACTCCACCCCATCGGCACTGGACCACACATCATTGTGGGCCGCGTATTGCGGAACATAATTGCCACCACCCATCAGATACAGGCGCCCCTTGAAGGACAACATCTGATGATAAGCGCGAGCCTGCCATGGCGCCTTGGCGCAGCAAAGCCTCCACTTGCGCCCATCCAGCGAGCTCCAGACATCAGCCTTCAGGCTGCGCCCATCGCCGAAGTAATAATTTTCCGTGCCGCCGGCAAGCAGCAGCGCGCCACCATGAACCGCCAGCCCTCCGGCAAGACGCGCTCCCCAAGGGGCCTCTGCCGTTTCCCTTTGCCACTCCACCCCATCCCCAGAGGACCACACCGCAGCGCTGGCAGCATGCGAGGGCAGCCTGCCATCCTTCCAGCCACCCATGACCCAGAGGCGGTTCTGGAAGCCTGCGCTCATCGCCAGATCGCTGTGCGGCCAGGGCACCTCCGACTGCACCCTCGTCCAATGACGCCCATCCTCACTGCGCCAAAGATCGCGCGGCGGTGAGCTGTGCGAATCCAACCACCCCCCGCCAATCCAAAGACTGCCGCCCAAGGACCACTCCGCCTGCGAGTCGCGCGGACTCCAATCCGCCCGCCCCTCGAATTGCCAATCTGCAATGACGGGATCATCCGCTTGAGCGCAGGCACTCAGAACACCAAGCGCCAGCCCTGCGAGCAACCACAACGGCATGTTGCCTGGAGGAATGACAAAACACCTTCCCTTCATGAGAGCAATTACGCCGCAACCAGCCTCCGCCTTCCCGTCAGCCTCTCATCGCAGCGAAACAAGATCGTTTTGTTGTCCACCACAAAGATGACCGTCGGATGGAATTCCGAACAGAAGTGAGATTCTCAATCTTGAGAATACCAAGCTCCATTTCGTGAAGATCAGCGCTGAAAACTCAACGAACAACCCTATCGCAAAAGTTTGAATCAAAAGCTTTTGCCATGAATCCTTCCCCCCACAAAAATTCAATCACCCTGACATCCGTCCAGTTTATGGTCCAGGCAAAGTGAGAAGATCTGGACGAATTCTGAGTGGATGCGCAGTTCCTGTCAATTGGCTTCTGGAG
>JAURHS010000216.1 GCA_030833205.1 Prosthecobacter sp. | reverse complement strand
TGCGGGCTGAGGGTGAAGCGGCCGCTTTCCTTCCAGCCCTCAGGGCTGGCTTCGATGAGAGCCACGGTGCCGGTCTTTTCCTCTAGCAGGTAGAGCATGCCGTCGGCGCAGTGAATGGCGCCCTTGCCAAGCGAGGCCTTGTCGGCCCACTTCACGCTGCCGGTCTTCAGGTCCATGCAGGTCCAGCCGCCCTTGTCGCTGTGGCCGTAGAGGTGATTGCCAACGAGGATCACGCCGCCGTGATGGTTGATGAGGTCGGTGTTGCTGTAGAGTTCCTTGACGGAGTTGCCTGCGCCGACCTGCACGGACTTGCAACCCACGCCGTAACCGGCAGCGACAAAGACCTGGCCATCCTTGAAGATGGGAGTGGGGATCACGGCCACTTTGCCAGGGAAGGCTTCCTTCCAGAGCAGGCTGCCGTCCTTGGCGTTGACGCCGGCGATGCTCTGCATGGTCAGTTGGATGATCTGGCGGCTGCCGTTGTGGTTCACGGCAATGGCGCTGGCGTATTGGGCCGGGTCGGTCCAGTCCTTGGATTGCCAGGCGGGCTTGCCGGTTTTTTTGTCGAAGGCGGCGATGGTGCCCTGCGCTCCGCCGGGGGTGACGATGACCAGGTCGCCTTCAATCAGTGGGCTTTCGCAATAGCCCCAGCTCGGGACCTTGCCGCCGATGCGGGTCATGTCGGCCTGCCAGAGTTTCTTGCCGCTTTGCGCCGAGAGGGCGGCGAGGATGCCCTTGCCGGAGAGCGCGTAAACGGTGTCGCCGTCCACCGTGGGGGTGGCGCGGGGGCCGTCGCCCCAGCCGTTGGTGAGGATGGGACCGATGGAGGTGGCCCATTTCTTTTTGCCGCTGTTGGCGTCCAGAGCAATGACTTCCTCGCTGGCGTCATCCGCTCCCATCGTGAAGAGGGTGCCGCCGACCACGGCGAAACCGCTGTAACCCAGGCCGGCGTCCTTGCTGAGCCAGACTTGCTTGGGGCCGCCTTGGGGCCACTTGCGCAGCAGACCGCTTTCGGTGCTGATGTCCTGGCGGTCGGCGCCGCGGAAGGTGGGCCAATCGGCGGCTTGGGCTGCGGCAGCGGCAAGCAGGAGGGTGAGCAGGGCGTGGGATTTCATGAGAAGTCTCTAGCCTCACCAACGATGCCGGGGGTTGTCAACTCACAACCAAGGGCGCCTTTTGCGCTTTTCGCCCTGTCTTGCAGCGGAGGGGATTGTTGCTGGCGCTCGGGGCTGGGCGTGCTAAAGCCATGCAGATGGCCTCGACTCCTCCCCATGCCCTAGAGCAACCCGCACCCAGCTTTGATGTGGGGGCGCTGCAGACGCCGGCTTTTGTGGTGGACTTGGATTTGCTGAAGGCCAACCTCGAAAAACTGGCCGCCGTGCAGGAGCAAAGCGGGGCCAAGATCCTGTTGGCCCTCAAGGGGTTCTCCATGTTTTCCACCTTCGGGCTGTTGCGCCAATACCTGCAGGGTTGCTGCGCCAGCGGCCTGCATGAGGCCCTGTTGGCCAGCCGGGAATTCGGCCGCGAGGTCCATGTCTATGCCCCGGCCTTCAAGGAGCAGGAAATGGCGGAATTGCTGCCCCTTGCCCATCACATCAGCTTCAATTCGCCCACTCAGTGGCTGCGTTGGAAGCCGCTGCTTGAGGCCGAGCGGGCGTCAGGCCGGCCGGCGCCCAGCCCGGGTCTGCGGGTCAATCCTCATTACAGCGAGGTTGAGGTCAGCCTGTATGACCCCGGTTCGCCCAAGTGCCGGTTGGGCACGGGACTGCAGGCCTTGGAGGGGGTGGATTTGAGCGGCCTTGAAGGCCTGCATTTCCACGCGCTTTGTGAGCAGGACAGCGATGTGCTGGAGCGCACCCTCGCGCAGGTGGAGCAGCGTTTTGCCCGTCTGTTGGGCCAGGTCAAGTGGGTGAACATGGGCGGCGGGCACCACATCACGCGCCGCGATTACGATGTGCAGCGGCTGGTGCGGGTGATTCGAGAGTTCAAGCAGCGTTGGCCCGTGGAGGTGTATCTCGAGCCCGGTGAGGCCGTGGCCCTCAACACCGGTTATCTGGTGGCCACGGTGATGGACATCGTCCCCACCGAGGGTTTGCCCACGGCGATCTTGGATGCTTCCTTTACGGCCCACATGCCCGACGCGCTGGAAATGCCCTACCGGCCTCATGTCATTGGCTCTCAGGAAGGCGGCCTGCTTGCGCACAGTTATGAGTTG
>JAURHS010000179.1 GCA_030833205.1 Prosthecobacter sp. | reverse complement strand
CCGGTAGTGGTTGGCGCAGCCGTGGCATTGGTGACCGTCATCGCTCCACCGTTGAGGGTAATGTCGGAGGTGCTCACCAAGGCGCGGTTGAATTGAGCCAGAGAGAGATTCTGCCCTACGCCGATGGTTGTTGACCCAGTCCATCCGGTGGCACTTGTGCCGTTGAGAGTGAGTGTGTTTGCAACCAATCCGGCGGCAAGGCCACCACTGAGGATGACATTGCTCGATCCGGTCAGAGCTCCGGTGATGCTCGCAGCGATGGTGCTGGTGGCGTTGGCATTCGCCAGGTTGTTCAGCGTGATTGGCACACTTCCAGCGCCGAGCGTGAGCGTGTTTGCGCCGGTGTTGATGGTGTATCCTGTAACATCAAATTGCAGGCCACCAACGGTGATTGCGCTGCCCAAATTCACTGTTCCAGCAGTGCCTCGAAAAACCGCCAAATCGTTGGTTGCGTTGTTCCAGGCTGCCATGTTGGACAGCGCTCCCCCGCTCCAAAAATTGGTTGCCGAGGTGTTCCATGTCCCCGCACCTCCCAGACCAGCGCCTGAGCTCAGCACATTGTTCACGCCCTGGGTATCGCTGTCCCAGTACAGCGTGACGCCGCGCACTTGGATGCTCCAGAAGGCAAACTGCACAAGCAGCAGCGATGAAATCACACGCTTGTAAAGCGGTTGGCGTAAAGTGGCCGTCAATCGCTGAGGCAGCGAGACTGGGCGTTCTGAGATTCTCATGGAAAGATACGAGTAACCGAAGGGTGAATTTTGAAAGTCAGTCAGCTAGGGCGACGATGATCCGCCCCATTGGCTGAGAGCGGAAGTGGTGTGTGGAAAACGAGCTGCAGTTGAGAACGAATCAGGGAGCGTTAACGAAGTGTTGGAAAATGATAAAAGACAATCTGTTAAGGTTACCTCTTTCGGTGACAAGAACGCCATTAAAAAATGCAGTTATTGGAAATTTTTCGGCGCAGATTTGGGAATCCTTAAGTTCTGTTGATTTCCTGCGTTCTGCGAGGCGGCAACGATCTCCATTTCGGCATCTGGGCGGGTTTTTTCTTTGCCTGCGGCGCGCAGCTTTCGGATCATTCCTTTCATTAAGTATTTTTTTTATTTGAGCTTTATTTTCAATTTTTTATGTATTGTTGAGTTAATTCTTCTCGATCACTTTTCAGTGGTATTTTTATCCTTTTAAATCATTGATTATGATTGGTTTCTGACTTTACAAGACGCTGTTGCAGCCAATCGTATTGGTTACCCTTTTTCAATGGCTGATGTGATTCAAAAAATCTCGATGAGCAGCAATTCCTGAGATCTTGATGGCGCTGGAGGCTTCCACATTCTCCAAGCTTTGGTGCGCGATGCAGGGCCTGTCATTCAAGCACAACGAACAAGAGGAGTGAGGGTCAAGCCTCGCGAAAAATGGCTTTTGCGACTCATGGCGTTGGTTGGCGGGGCGAATATCGCGCTGGCGAGCGCAATCTGAGGTAGCCTCATTCTTGGTCGAAGGGATGGATCCCAGCGCTGCGGTTGACGCGCGAGTTCTGGCCAATTCTTTGCGAAGGGAGCAACACCGACAGCGATCGGTTTCGAGCGCCATTTCGAATCGCGCCCTTCATTTGCCAAATCCCTGATGATCAGTTGGATGCACTGTATTTGGCGGACCACTTCAAGCGACAACAGGATGAGGCTCAACTCGTGGAAGCGCTGGTGAGCGGCGACAATGGCGCGCCCATCCGCCGCCCCCTGGACCTTGAGGAAGACGATTCTGATCTCAGGAACGCGCAGTTCGCCCGTGGATGAGCGCGACATTGGAGGATTCGGGGCCAACACCGTTGAAGCCCTGATCCGCTGTGAACGGCGCGAATCGGCCAGGCAATGGATATGCCTGATAGAAGTCATTCATCGTTGATAGACAACGATCAATGAGGATTTTCAGCAATCTTAGTGTTGGGCGCAGAACTGCTCAAAGCGGTCCATGCCTTCGTTGATCACATCCAAGCCTGTGGCGTAGCTGAAGCGCAGGGTGCCTTCTGCGCCAAAGGCAATGCCTGGAACTGCGGCCACGCGGGCCTTGCTCAGGAGCTTCTCGCAGAAGGCTGCGGAGGTCATGCCCACCGGGCTGATGTCCACGAGGAAGTAGAAGGCTCCGAGGGGCTCGACGACTCTCACATTCTTGATCGCTTGAAGGCGGCTGAGCATGTACTGACGGCGCACATCGAATTCATCGCGCATGTCCGACACAATCTGTTGATCGCCATTAAGAGCTGCAAGGGCTCCATACTGGGCGAAGGTGGTCACATTGCTGGTGGTGTGACTCTGAATGGTGTCAATGGCGTCGGCGATTTTCTTGGGGGCTGCGGTGTAGCCGAGGCGCCAACCAGTCATGGCGTAGGCCTTGGAGAAGCCGTTGATGGTGATGGTGTGGTCGAAGATCTCCTTGCTGAGGCTGGCGATGGAAACATGCTGCTGCCCGCTATAGACGAGCTTTTCATAAATCTCGTCTGAGAGGATGAGGATGCCTTCTGAAGCGGCGATCTCACCGATGGCGGCCAGTTCTTCACGGCTGTACACCGAGCCTGTAGGGTTGCCAGGGGAGTTGATGATCACCATCTTGGTGAGGGGAGACATGGCATTCTCAAACTCTTCGGCGGTCATCTTCCAACCGTTCTCGCGCTTGGTTTCGACGATGACGGGAACTCCACCCACGATTTTCACCATCTCAGGGTAGCTGGTCCAGTAGGGAGCGGGGATGATGACCTCGTCACCGGGATTGACCACGGCAGCGATGGCGTTGAAGCAGCTGTGCTTGGCCCCACAGTTGACACTGATCATTGAAGGGTCGTACTTCAATCCGTTGTCCACCAACAGCTTGGCGGCAATTGCCTCGCGCAACTCAAGCAAGCCGTTGCTCTCGGTGTAGCGGGTCTTTCCGCTGTTGAGGGCCTCAACGGCTGCGGCGGTGATGTGGGCGGGGGTGTTGAAATCCGGTTCGCCAGCGCCAAAGCTCAGCACATCAATGCCCTGCTTTTTCAGCGCCTTGGCTTGACTGGTGATGGCCAGAGTCATGCTTGGGGCGAGTTCGGCGATATTTTTGGCAATGAAGTCCATGGTTTTGAAGGGAAAGCGGGGTTTGCCCACAAGACCGTGTTTTGGCCGCAGTGGGGTGCCTACAAAGAAGCAATTGCGGCGCTTGTCAATGCCCGTTGCAGCGGATTGCCGCAGCGAGCCTTGCCGTTGGTCTTGCGCGGTTCAAGGCTTGCGGCGGCGACCCAGCAGGCCGTAGCGGGGGCTGAAGACATAGGCCAAGAGAAAGAGGCCTCCGAGAACAAGGATGATGGTGCTGCTGACTGACCAACCCAGGGGATAACTGATGAAGAAGGCAGCCATCGCGCCGAGGCCGCCAATGAGTCCACCCCCCCAGAACAGCGCACGGGCGTTGTCGGTGAGGAGGTACACCGTGGCCGCAGGTGCCACCAACAAGCCAACGCTGAGGATACAACCCACCGCCTGCAAGGAGGAGATCAGGACGAGAATGGTGATTGCAAAGGTGACATCATTGAGAAGGCGAACTGGCACTCCCAAACTCGCAGCGATGTTGGGTTCAAAAAGGTAGATGAGCAGGGGGCGCTGCAGGGCCACCAAGGTGATCACGGCCAGTGCGCTGATGGCAAAGGCAATCCACAGATCACTGTCGGCCATGCCCACAATGCTTCCAAATAGCCATTCGTCGAGCTTTTGGCGGATGTTGAGTTGCGTGAGAATGAGGTAGCCGCCAGCGAAGGCTGTGGTGTACAGAATCCCCATTGCGGTGTCCTGGTCCAGGCGGGAGGTGCGGGATAAGGCGATGGATCCAAGGCCGACCATCATGGCTGCAAACACTGCGCCGGCCAGGGCGCTCCACTGCGTGAGCCCCACAAGAAGCACCGCAAGAGCAATGCCAGGCAGAAGGGCGTGGGAGAGGGTGCCAATTTTGAGTGCGGATTTGCGCAGCACCACGAATGCACTGACAAAGCCGTTGGCAAAGCCAATCATCAGACAGGCCAGCAGCGCACGGCGGGCGATGGGCTCTGCCATGAATTCACTGAGGCTGGGCAGGGTCTGTGGCATCACGAGTTGAGTTGGGCTACCAATCCATCAAGGAAGCTGCGGGCGCGCTGGATCTCGGCGGTGGTCTCTGCGGCCGTCGGCAAAATGGGAATTCCCCGGGGAGTGGGGTGCATGAAGATTTCGGTGGGGCCTTGAAAGTTGATGCGCCGCAGCGCCTGCAGCACTGGCTTCCAATCCAGCGGGCCGCGCCCAGGCATTTGCTGCAATTCCTCTTCCTTGGGCATGGGCTTCATGCAGCCCATGCCGTGCTCCCATGCATAAAATAGGGCTAGTTTGTCGGCGGCATGAGCAATCAGGTCGCTCAATAGGGCGCTGTCCTGCGGCAGGTGGTAGGGGGCCAATGCGATGCCAAGGCCTGCGACTTTGCGACTGGCGTCAGCGAGCCAGCGCAGGGAATCCGGGCTGTCGATGAGGTTGTTGACATGGTTTTCGATGCCAATGACGATTCCAAGTTCTGCGGCCTTTGCGGCGTGTGGGCGCATCTTTTCAACAAAGCTCAGCACATTGGACTTGAGCTGCGCGGGGCTTAAGCCCTTGTACTCCCCTGCCCCGCCAGTGATGATGAGCTTGCCGCCGAGGCGCGCCACCACATCCATCTCTGCGGTCAGTTGAAAGGGGCCAAGGTCATAGCGGGTGCTGCCACCAAAACCAACCTGATGTTGCTTGAGCATCGCAACGAAGGCCTGCTCGCCGATTTGATCAAGTTCCTCGCGCTGAGTGCCATGTTTACGCGGCCAGAGTTCAATGCTTGAAGCGCCACCAGCCCGGGTCTGTGCCACCACTTCCGCGAGAGGCAAATTGCCATACATGGAGGAGGCGAGCATGTAGCGCAGCTTCCAGACGGGCTCTGCCGCTGAGCTGAGGCTAAGGCCGCCTAGAGTCATGGCCTGTTGCAGAAGGGTGCGGCGTTTCATGAGAGTGCGAAGGGGTGACCTAGCATGAGGCCCTCCAATCAAGCGGAGCCTGAAGCCAGCCGCAAGGGCTAAGCATCGGGACGACCCGACCTCTGTT
>JAURHS010000037.1 GCA_030833205.1 Prosthecobacter sp. | reverse complement strand
CTGTTCTGGTTTGATGCCTTTGAGCTGCATCAGGTGGATGCAGGATTGGAGCTTGAGCCCGAGGGAGCTGCGCGTGCCGATGTTCAATCCTGAGCGATGGCTTGCCGCACAAGGCCAGCGCCAGTGCCCGCGTTGCGAGAACACCAGATTGCGGCGCCATTTTCACGATGCCAGTCGCTGTGTGGAAATTGATTCCTGTCCAGGATGTGCCGGAGTCTGGCTCGATGCGGGGGAGTTGGAACGGATCCGCGAGTTGCGTCGCTTGGGAAAGTCCGGCGCCATGGGCAGGGTGCAGGGACAGGCCCAGCCAGGAAATCCTGTGTTGCACTAAGCCTTGCCGGACTCAGGAGGCCTGATGGGAGATTCCAGCCCAAGGTGGTCCCTTGCGAGGACGGCGGGGCTGGGGCCGTAGTGCTTGGTCATGAGCCATTCTTCCGCCTCTGCCGGTGCTGCGTCTGGGAACAGTGATCGCCTGCTGTTTTTGGATGCCCTGCGTGGCTTTGACATGTTTTGGATTGTGGGCGGCGCGGGCATCGTGCGCGGCCTTGAGAAGATGACTCCCAGCGCCCTGACCACAGGCCTGACTGAGCAGTTGACCCATGTGGAGTGGGAGGGCTTCCGGTTTTATGATCTGATCTTCCCGTTGTTTTTGTTCATTGTTGGGGTGTCGATGGTGTTTTCCCTGCAGCGCAGTCTCCCTGCGCATGGACCCAAGGCCACGCTGCTGCGGGTGCTGCGTCGCAGCGTGTTGCTCTTTGCGTTGGGGGTCTTTGCCACCGGCGGTCTTTCCAAGCCCTGGCCTGAGGTGGCGCTTGGCGGTGTGCTGCACCGCATCGCGGCCTGTTATGCCATTGCTGCGATGCTGTTCGTGCTGCTGCGCCGCGCCAAGCCCCTGCTGTTGGCAGCGGCGCTGTTGCTGCTGGGTTACTGGGCCTTGCTGCGCTGGGTGCCAGTGCCGGATTTCAAGCTTGAGAAATCGGTGGTGGAGGCTTTGGCCGCCAAGGTCGGCAGCACGGATCCTGCGCGAATCTCCGCAAGCGTGAGCGCGCGCGTGGTGGGCAATTTGGAGGAGGGTCGCAATCTCACCAATCACTTCGACTTCCGCTTTCTGCCGGGCAAAAAGGCTCAGGGCTATTACATCAACGAGGGTCTGCTCTCCACCTTCCCAGCGGTTGCCCTTTGCCTGTTTGGGGCGGTGACGGCAATTGGGCTGCGCCGCCAGGAGGTGGCGCCATGCGTCAAACTCATGAGCATGATGGCGGCCTCGGTGGCTGCTCTGGTCCTGGGGCTGCTTTGGTCCTTGGAGTTTCCGATGATCAAGCGCATTTGGACCTCGTCCTTTGTGCTGGTGGCCACAGGTTTCAGTCTGTCGCTCATGGCCTTGTTTTATGCGATCATTGAGATGCGCGGTTGGAGGCGTTGGTGCCAGCCCTTCGTGTGGATTGGCTGCAATCCGATCACCCTTTACCTGGTCAGCCCGCTGGTGGGCTTCAGCACTGTGGCTCAGCGATTGGTCGGCGGCGACATCAGCAACTTCCTCGATGCCCGGGTGGCCCCTGGTGCGGGGGCCATGCTGGTGGCCTTCACGGGTGTGGGCCTGCTGCTGGCCCTGGCTCGATTCCTCTTCGTGAGGCGGATTTTTCTGCGGGTGTGAAGGATCGTTCAGGATTTTCTAAACGGTAGATCCTGCACGCCGGGGTAGCCGGGTCCGCCGCCGCCAAGGTAGCCGCCGCTTGATCCGGCGGGGTCCTTGGTGATCCAGAAGGAGTAAAGCGAGCCCTGCTCAAGTTCGAAGCGCAGTTGCAGTGGGCCTGCATTGGACTCAGGCAGCTGTGCCTCGTTCTCCCAGATGACCTCGGCCTTGGTGTTGTCGCCCTCCAGCCAAGCGCTGCGGCAGAGAACCTTGCCCCTTGAGTCGAGCGCCTCCACGCGCAGTTTGCCCTTGAGGTTCACAAACAGGTGACTGCCCCGATGCTTGAGGGGGCGGGTGAGCAACTCGCCAGGGCCGTCCATGCTGGCAAAGCCGTCGCGGCGCAGGGTGGCCAGGCCAATGCTGCCGCCGGTGTACATGCCGCGCTTGCCGTTGGGGGCAATGCCGCTGGTGCCCATGTAGGGGAAGACGAGTTGATCCTTGAGAATCACAAACACCCCGGCGGCGCCATGCAGGTAGGCTCGGTCCCAACTGCCCTCAGTCCTTGAGCCTTGGATGAAGGCGCCGCGCTGTGGGCGATCCCAGTGGAAGCCGTCGCGGCTGAAGCCGATTTCCAGATCCACCAGTTTGGGGAATTGCCCCCGGTCGCAGATTTCGTTGCGTGGCCCGCGGTGGATGTAGTGCATGCCCACCATCAGGCTTTCATAGGCCACGGCGTTGAGGCTGTAGAGTTGCGGGGCGTCACCAGCCCCGGGGTAGCGGCCTGCGGGTTCGGGTTGGTCGCGTTGGTCAGCATGGGTCCAGTAAACGGCCTGGCTCCAATCGGCGCCGCCGAGAAAGTCAGGGCTTTCATGGTAGAAGCGGCTGCGTCCGTGCACAGTGCCTTGTTTGATGCTGAAGACCCAGCGTTGGCGGAAGGGGTTGTAGAAAAAAGAGCAGTAATCATCAACGCGCTTGCTGATTGGTGTTGCCGGACTGAATTGGGTGCCGTCGCTGAGGTGCAGGCTGTGGCTGAAGCCCGGCGGCTGCTTGTCCTTGGGAGCGTGCATCCAGCAGGTGAGAAACTTCAGGCGTGCTGCGGGATCGCTGCTGTTTAAATCCAGCCACAGGCAATTGTCCGAGCCGCTGTTCTGCAGCTTGGGGCCGCGCCAATCAATGCCCTCGGGCAGCAGGGGGCCCCTGCGGGTCCAGTGGCGCAGATCCTGACTGGTGGCCAGCGAAAGGGCGCCGCGCCAACCGGCGACATGGAAGAGCTTGAAGCAGCCTTCAGTGGGGTCGTAAAACAGGCCGCCTTGGCCAGTGAAGGTGGTGGCGTATTGCTCTCGTTCACCTTGGGTGGACGGGCCAAGCTCGCGTGGGGTCTCCGGTTTGAAGACGGGATTGTCGGCGGCTTTCTCAGGCTGATGAAAGCGGCGTTTGAGGGTGGTCTTGGCGATGAGGAAGTCATCGACGAACAACTGCCTGCCCTGCGTGATGGGCAGAAGCCGAGGTGGCTTGCTCAGGTAGGGCAGCGGCATCGGCTGCAGCGATGTGGGGTCGCGATGCTGGGGCGGCCAGGGTTGCGGCAATTCAATGCCGTTGGGCAGGATCTCGGGTTTGGGGCCGCTGGCCTTGTTGATGAGCCGGGCCAAAAAGCCATCGGCACTTTGCAACTTGCCGGCGAGCACATCGGCCTCGCGGAAGGCAGAGAGAAGGATCTCGGCGTCGCTGTGGCGGTTGTAATCATGGATGATGTGGATCAGGCCATCGGGGGACTGCACGCCGTCGGGGTAGGAAACGCCCTTGCGCGCATCAAGCATGAGTCCGCCCTTCCAGGTTTGGCCATCGTCGGCCGAGAGCCAGGCGCTGAGATGGCTGCGTTGGTTGAGGCGCTCCAGAGGTTGACCGTGTTTGACCAGCAGCAGGTTGCCTGAACTGAGACGCCGCAGAAAAAAGCGCGCGTTGATGTGATCGAGATGGGCGGCGCGTTGAGGCTTGGACCAGTGCCTTCCGCCATCGCTGGAAAAGCTCTCATGCGGGCTGCCCTTGGTGCGGGCCAGCATCCACAGGCGGCCATCGCGCAGCTCCACCATGCTGTGCTCGTCAAACTCCCAGTCGGGAAACTGCAGGTGGCCGCGCTCAAGCCAGGCCTGTTTGCCATGATCAAAGGCAAACACCCTTGCGGTCTTGCGCTGCCAGTCGGAGACTGGCAGCAGCCAGTCGCCATTGCTCAGGACCGTGGGCTTGTTGAGGCTGCAGCCCTCGGCAAAGCGCAGCGGCTTGCTCCAAGTGGGATCGGCGGCATCGGGGTTGTCGCAGCGAATGTGCCAGTTGCCGATGCGCTGCTCAGGGTCTCCAAGTTGCTGATCAAAAAAAAGCCAGAGCCTGCCCTTGGGGTCGCACCACAGGTTGCCCACCAAGGCGCCGCCGATGCGAGGTGGGTTGTCGGGCACATGCGGGCCCACCACCAGCAGCGGCTTGGACCAATGGCGGCCGCCGTCGTCACTCTTGGCGATGAGGAAGTAACCATCGGGTTTGTCTCCCGTGCCAGTCCAGCAACCCCAGAGCCTGCCCCCAGGGCTGCGCTCCATGCCGATGACCATGCCGCCGCCGCGTGCCCCATCTTGGTAGGCGGCTCCGGGATGCTTGAGAATGAGGGGTTGCGCGGGAGAAATGGCAGCGCCAAGGGCGCCGGCCCAGAGTAAGGCGGTGGCGAGGGGCAGGATAGTCACGGGTCGCAGATTAAACATCACGATTTGTTCTGTCATCACGGATTGTGAAGCCCCGCGCGGGTTGGGCTGGATGGGGCTTTTTCACAAGAGGGTTGCCCGTCGCTTGGGCAGGGATTAGGTTTGCCAGCATGGAGGATACTTTGATTGGTTTGGTCAAGCGCATTGGTCTGACGGCGCTTGATGTCGGCGCGCGCGGTGGCGGCAACTCAGACTTGCTTGAGATTGCTGGGGCCGTGGACTTTGTGGGCTTCGAGCCTGATGCCCAGGAGTGTGCCAGACTCAATGGCGGCGCTGCAGGTCCCTGGCGCAGCGCCCGTTTTCTGCCAGTGGCCCTCGGTGCGCAGCGCGGCGAGTTTGACCTCAACCTGTACTCCAAGCGCGGTTGCAGTTCCAAGCTGGTGGCAAGGATGGAGGTGGGTGAGCGCTTTTCACGCGGTGATTTTTTGCATCTTGAGCAGGTAGTCAGGGTGCCCTGCGCGCCGTTGGATGAGGTGCTCAGGGAGGCGGAGATCACCGCCCCGGCGAGCATGAAGATTGATGTTCAGGGCATGGAGATCGAGGTCTTTGACGGGGCGTTGACAACGCTGCGCGATCATCTCTGCGCGGTGCGTACCGAGGTGGCTTTTTTCCCACTCTACGAGCAACAACCCCTCTTTGCTGAGGTGGATCAGCGCCTGCGCCGCGACGGTCTGGTGCCGATGCGCTGGCTTGAAAGCCACGAATGGAGGCGTTTCTCAAAACGGAAACTGCCCTCAATGCAGCCCGGTCCAATGCCCTTCTCGCGCGGTCAATTGATGCACGCCGATGTGCTCTATCTTCAGCAGCCTGAGGCCCTGGACTGCAACACGGAAGCGCAAATGCAGCGATTGCTACGCCTTGCTGTGCTTGCCGCCTGCCATGAACACTACGATCACGCGCTTGCGGCCCTGCAACGCGGGCAGACCGAGCAGTACGCTCGCGAAGGGCTGAATGTGGATGTGCGCTTGGCGCTGCAGAATCTCTCGAAGGCTCGCGCGGGCTTGGGTAGACGGCTCGGACTGCGACTGCTGCGCTGGCTGCAAAACCGCCTTGGTTGAGTCATGAGCGTCTCCGCGACCTTGCCTTGGCAGGTGGTGTTCGTGCAGAACTCCACTCATCTGGCCGGCGCCCAAAAATCACTCTCGCGCTTGTTGTCTTCTGCGGAGATGGCGGCGCGGCATCCCGTGTTGCTGAGTGCCAATGAGGGCTGGTTGACTCATTTCTGCGATGAGGGTGGGGTGGCAAGATTGCGCGCTGATTTTGTCAAGCCACGCAGCGTTTGGGCCCGCTGGTTCGGGGGTGCGGCGCGTTTTGCCCGCTCCACTGCCTCAGCGCTGCAGCCCTTTCATCAACCAGGGCATCGCTGGTTGGTTCATGCCAATGATCATCCAGACAGTCTTATCGCCCTGGCGCTGGCGCGACAGTTGGGCGCGCCTTCCGTCCTGACGCTGCGCACTCCGTCCATGTCGAGGCGTGATTTTTTCAAGCATGGCTGTCATCGGCATCAGGCGGTAATTGCGGTCGGCAGCGAGTTGGCGCAGGCGGCGCAGGCGTGGATGGCTCCGCGCCCGGTGAACCTGGTTTACAATGGGGTGACCGAGGCTGAGCTCCAAGAACCACAGGATGCCGCCCCCGGCCCTCGGAGCCGCCTGCTGGTGCTTGGCTCCCTTTCGCCACGCAAGGGTTGGCAGGATCTGGTTGAAGCGCTGCTGCTCTTGGAGTCCAGACTGCCAGCAGGCCATCTGCCGCAGATTTGTTTTCTCGGGGATTGTTTGGGGCGCGATCCCCACGAGGTGTTGGGCACGGCAAGGTTGCGGCGCTTTGAGTTGATCTTTGAGGGAGTCACTGCGGATTATCGCTCCTCTCTTCGCCAGGCGGCCTGTGCGCTGCATCCCTCGCGCAGCGAGAGCTTTGGCATGGCTGCCCTGGAGGCGGTGGCCGCCGGGGTGGTGTTGCTTGCGGCGCAGACTGGCGAGATTGCGCAGTGGGTGCGCCAACCGGCCTTTCTGCATCCTCCCGGTGATGTCAGTGCATTGGCGGATCGCCTTCAGGCGTTGCTGGAGATGGGCAGCGTGGAGGAGATTCGGCGGCAGTTTGATCTGCCGGCGGCGCAGGCTTACATTGCCGCCAATCTCAGCACCAGCAGCACGCTGTCATGCTTGCGCCGGGTCTACGAATCGCTGGCGCTGGGCGCAAAGGAGGCTGCCTCATGAGTGCAGCCGCCCTGGTGACAGACAAACAGCTCGGCGATACGCTAATGCTGCAGCCTGCAGCTGCCTTTTTGGCACGGCAGCAGGGCTGCCCCACGGCGCTTTGGGTTCGCGAGGCTTTTGAGCCTTTGGTGAGCTTGATGCCGGACTGCACCTGGGGACCGCAGTCTCCCGGCCCGTATGCACAGGTTTGGTGCACGAGTTGGGGTTCGCGCGCCTTGTTGAGAGCCTGGCGTCTGCCAACGCGCCGCCGCTTGCTGCTCATCAACAAGCCGCGACATCGCCGCTGGTGGCATCGTCTGGCGGTTCATGAGACCGTCATGCAGACTGCGGGTGCACAGTACTGGGCCCGGTATTTCTGGCGCATGGTTGGCGGGGAGCAGGGTGCAGACTTTGTCTCGCCGCAACTCAAGGCGCCGCCGTCCTCGTGGGCGCATGCCGAGCTGACATCGCAGCCCTACATGCTCGTCAACCCCACCGCGGCTTGGCCGCACAAGTACGCCACGGCCTCGCATTGGCAGGCCTGCCTGCGAGCCCTCGCTCCCCGGCTTGGGCCCGTGAGGGTGATTCTCAGTGGAGGTGGCAGCCCCCCGGAGGTGGCGCATGCCGCCGAGATTGTCGCAGGCTGCGACACGCCGGTCGTCAATGCCGTGGGCCGGACAAGTCTGCGTGAGTATCTGCATTTGCTCAGTGGGGCAAGCATGGTGCTGGCCGTGGACGGGGCTGCCTCGCATCTGGCGCAGGCTTTTGGTGTGCCGGCCCTGACCTTGTTTGGGCCCACTCATGAGGGCAAATGGCATTGGCCTACCACGCGGCATCGTTGTCTCGCGGCGCGCCAGTTTCGTGCCGATGGTGACTTTGGCCCCGTGTCTGAGATACCGGAGCAGGCGGTGGCTCAAGCCGCCTTGGAGCTTTGGACCAGTTGTGCGATGCACTCGCCAAGATCTTGTGCTTCTCCCGGCCAGTAGGATTGTTCGAGGTAGCGGCGTTGACGCTCAATCTGCGCCTGCCGAAAATCACCTGCTGGCATCAACTCATTGATCCTGTGCTGCAGGGAGTTGGAGTCCAGCGCCTCAAGGTAGGTTTGCTGCTCATTCATGCCGGCATAACCGCGGTTCACGGCGACGGGTTGCAGAAAGACGACGGGAATCCCCAGGGCAAAGGCCTCCAGAGCGACAGTCGAATTGGAATTGAGCAAGACGGCGCAGTCTTCGAGAAGATTGCGCATTGAGATTTCCGGCGCAATCAGCCGCAGGTTGGGCGGCGGGTGCAGGCTGTGGATGTGGTCGGTGCGTTGTCGCAGTTCAGCTTCGTCCATGCCGCAATGGTGACGACTTGCCTCGCGGCGGTCGCGAAGGGGGTGGAATTTGATCTGGAAGTTCAACTGCGGCATGCGGCGCGCAGTTTCAACCACGAGGCGGTAGTGTTGGTAGCTGTGCTGTGGCAGAACCACGGTTGAGGTGCCTGCAAAATAGGTGTCGGCAAAGACAATCGAGCGGCCAATGCGCGATCCACTTGCCTGGGTCGGAGCCGCGGGGCGGCGGTGCGAGGCGACGGCGTGAATGCGCTGCGTTGGCACTCCACGCCTTAGGGCGAGCTGGTGTTGGCGTGTGCTGTCGCAAAGCAGATGATCCGGCAAAAAGCTGAAGCGCGGATTGACCACATGGTCATAGGTCCATGCGGCCACCGGAACCCCGCAGTCCTGCGCAGCCAGTGCCCAAGCCAGCTCCGCGCTGCCTTCCTGAGTGTCACACAGCATCAGGCGTGGACAATTGGCCTTGATGGCCTCGCGGGCCCTTTGGTATTGCCATGCAAATTGGGGGTAAACCTGCTGTGCCTGATGGCTGAGCAAGTCGGCGAGAATGGCTCGGGGATCGAAGGGTTGCCTCGCCGATTCGCGCCATTCCGCGATCAATGGTGCGCTCCACTGCTGATAGGATTGGCGAAGGGAGTCAAGAGCCCCTGCAGGAATGGATTGGCGAATGACATCGCTGAGGCAGCGCCAGGCAAATGGGGTTGCGCTGTTTTGCAGGGTGGCACTGAGGCGGGCGCTTGCGCACCAGACATCGGCCTGCTGGCCGCCGCGAGGTGGTGCCTTCTGCGCCGAAGGGGCAAGTTTACGTTTCCAGCGCAGCAGACTGCGCCGCAGCCAGCGCCCCATGCTCATTCGCCTGACCGTGGCTGGGAGCATCTGCAACGGCATCCCCAGCGCAAGCGCGGCCTGCGCCCAGGCTTTGGTGCTGATCCCTGTCCCTGGAGCCACCACGACGCGCTGGTGGGAGCCTTGGCTGAGAATCTTGCTGGCGAGGTGTTGGTGAAGCAGATGAGGAACGATCCATTTGCGGGCCTCAGCACCCATGGCTGCCGCACGAAAACGGCGATGAACGGGCAGGTCAGCTGGTACAGGGGCTGAGGACAGGACATCGAGATAGATGTCGAGCAGATCATCCGCGCGCGTCTCGACTTCCGCCAACTCGGCTGGAGACATCATCTCGCTGGCCAGCATCCAGCGCTGTGCTGGCGGCCGTTGGATCGGCTCGAGCAGGGTTTCACTCTCAAGAACCTCGAAGGGTTCCCGGCCCAAGGCTTGACGAAGCAGATGCCGACAGGGCCCTGACGCCATCGAGCCGTAGACAAGCAATGAAGGGCCTGAGGACATTGGCTCGAAGGTTCACCTGATGCGCCATGGGCGCCGTGCTCAAACCGATGCCTTGAAGGCGGGATCGCAGTGCAAGGCAATGAGTTCGCGCAGTTGCTCCACACTCAGCCATTGGCTATTGGTGCCAGAATTGTAGCAGAAGCCTGCGGGAACCGGAGTGCCCTGATGGTGCTCTCCATAGCGCTTCATCAAACTGGCGTTGCTTTGTCCGTGCAGCATCGGTACGATCACATAGTGCTTGGCAGTCTCGATGGTCTGCAGCGCGTCGGTCTGGGTGATCATCTCCTCGTGAATTTTTTCCCCGGGTCGGATGCCGACGATTTCCTGGCGGCATTGCGGTCCGATGGCTGCCGCCACATCGCCGATCCGGTAGGAGGGAATGCGCGGCACGAAGATTTCACCACCCAGAGCGTGATGCAGTGCATGGAGCACCAGATCCACGCCTTCATTGAGGGTGATGTTGAAGCGTGTCATCCGCTCATCGGTGATCGGCAGTACACCGCTGTGGCGGCGCTCCAGGAAGAAGGGAATCACCGAGCCGCGCGAGCCCATCACATTGCCGTAGCGCACGACGCTGAAGCGAATGTCGCGGGCGCCCCGCACATTGTTGGCCGCGACAAAGAGCTTGTCGGAACAGAGCTTGGTGGCCCCGTAAAGATTGATGGGCGCGGCAGCCTTGTCGGTGGAAAGCGCCACCACCCGCGCCACTCCCGAGGAGAGGCAGGATTCAATGACATTCTCAGCCCCGAGCACATTGGTTTTGATGCACTCAAAGGGGTTGTACTCGGCGGTGGGCACCTGCTTGAGGGCTGCGGCGTGAATCACCGTGTCCACGCCATCGAGGGCCTGCCGCAGTCGGGCCGCGTCACGCACATCGCCGATGAAGAAACGCAGGCGCTTGTCGGTGAAGCGCTGAGCCATTTCGTACTGCTTGAGTTCGTCGCGCGAGTACACCACCAGCCGTTTGACCTGGGGTTGTTCCAACAGGCGTGCCACGCATTTGTGGCCAAAGGAGCCGGTGCCACCGGTGATGAGGATGCTTTGGGCTTCGTACACGGAGTGAGAATCAGGGGATTGCGCCGAAGGGCCGCAGGCGGCCGCAAGGCAGAGAGGGCCTATTACTGAGCCACGGGCAGGCCCATGGCAAGCTGGATTTGGCCGCCGCCAGACCCTTGACCGGCGGCTTTCCTCTGGACACGGGGAGGCTGCTGCCTTGCACTTCAGCGCAAGAATCGAGCACTGGCACTGTTGATGCAGAATGCTCACAAGACGCTGGTGGCTCAAGATTCTCTCCTGTTGGCCCTTGGCCCGTTTGGGTTTTGGGGCGCAGCCATCAACCCCGGCATTTGGCCCGGAGTTTCCGGATTTGGAGTCACTGACCACGGGTCAGTGGTGGCTGCGTGCCGCGGCTCAGGCCAAGGGTGGCAAGGCGAGGAAAGCCAAGGGCAAGGCCGGTCCGCCAGCGGCGCCTTCGATGGATGTGCCGCGCGATGAGGTGCTGGCCTTTGCGCTCTACACCGTGCATGGCGGCGTGCTCAAGCTCAGCGCCCAACTCTTTCCACTCAAGCCTGATGAGACGCGTCTGCTGCGCCTTGAACTCAAGCGTGGAGAGGCTTGGCAGGAGGTGGCGCAGGCGCAGGTTCATGAGCCGGGTTGGGATGCGCATTTCCGCCTGGAGAATTGGAACCACCAGGAGCAGGTGGCCTACCGGGTCCGGCATGGTGAGAAGGCTCAGTTTGAGGGCTTGGTGCGCCGCGAACCGCTGGACAAGAACCGCATCGTGCTGGCCAGCATGTCCTGCAACTCCAGCCGCACCACTGGCCAGCGCCCGGAGATCATTGACAAGTTGCGTGCGCAGGACCCGGATGTGTTGTTTTTCGCCGGTGACCAAACCTATCGCCACACTGAGCACACCGCGGGCTGGATTGAATTTGGTCTGCAATTCCGCGACATCATCCGCGATCGGCCCACGATCTGCATTCCCGATGATCATGATGTTGGGCATGGCAATCTCTGGGGCGAGGAGGGCAAGCAGTCCACCACGCCCGGCGACGCCGATGGCGGCTACCGCTATCCCGTAGCTTATGTCAATCAGGTGCAGCGGCAGCAGTCCTGGCATCTGCCTGATCCTGTGGACCCCGCGCCGGTCAAGCGCGGCATTGAAGTGTACTTCACCCGCCTGACCTGGGGCGGCTTGGACATGGCCATTGTTGAGGATCGCAAATTCAAGTCTGGTCCGGCTGGCAAGATCCCGCAGATGGGGCCGCGCGCCGATCACATCAATGATCCTTCCTACGATCCGCGCTCGGTGGATGTGCCGGGCTTGCAGCTTCTTGGCGAGCGGCAGGAGCGGTTCCTGCGGCGCTTTGCCGAGGATTGGAAGGGTGCCGAGATGAAGGCCGTGCTTTCCCAGACGGCCTTTTGCGGTGCGGTGCACATGCACGGCAAACGCGATGAGCGCCTGTTGGCCGATCTGGACTGCAACGGCTGGCCGCAAACTCCACGGCGTCGTGCTCTGGAGGAAATCCGTCGTGCCTGGGCCGTGCATGTCTGTGGTGATCAGCACCTCGCGGTGGTTGTGCGCCACGGTTTGGATGAATTCGGCGATGGCCCCTATGGCTTCACCAGTCCGGCCTTGGTCAACACGATTTACGGTCGGTGGTGGCATCCCCAGGATGAGAAGGCCGGGCCCAATCCCGTGCCCAATTCGCCACTGCCTTGGACTGGTGATTTTCGCGATGGTTTGGGCAATCGCCTGTCCATGCTGGCCTATGCCAATCCTCAGGACATCAAGGACGAGCGCCAGCGTGCCGATGGTTATGGTCTGGTGGTGTTTGACAAGGCCAAACGCGAGATCACCTTTGAGTGCTGGCCGCGTTTTGCCAGCCTCGAAGAGGGGCAATTCCCGGGTTGGCCCATCACTGTGGCCATGGACGCCAATGATGGTCGCAAGATCGAGGGTTGGCTGCCCAAGCTTGAGTTCGAGGGCGCGGAGTCTGCGGTGGTGCAGGTGATTGAGGCCAATGGCGGCGAGGTGCTTTACACCGTGCGTGCCAAGGGAGGAAGCTTCGAGCCCCGAGTTTACAGCAAGGGCGCGTTTCAAGTGCGCGTTGGGCACGACCGCCCCGATGGACCGCTGCTGGGGCCCTTTGAGCCCAAGGCTCGTGCGCAGGCTGGCCTGCTCAAGGTGGCGTTGGGTTCTTCCCAGCGCTGAGTTGGCCGACTTTGGAAACAGGTTTCCTCTTGGCTGCGTTGTTCTCTCATGCGCGTCTGCCTGCTTCTTTTCCTCGCTTTGAGCTTCTCATCGCTGCTCGCGGAAAACTGGCCATCCTGGCGCGGTCCGCGCGGCGATGGCAGCAGCGCCGAGAGCAACCTGCCCTTGCATTGGAGTGCCTCGGAACATCTGGCCTGGAAGCTGCCGCTGCCGCAGCCGGGCAATTCCACGCCCGTGGTCTGGGGCAATCGGGTCTTCATCACCCAGGCCGCTGAACACAACAAGCGCCGCGAGTTGTGGTGCGTGGATGCCTCGAAGGGGGAGTTGTTGTGGAAGCAGGGCGTGGAATACACGCAAGCCGAACTCACCCACAGCACCAATCCCTATTGCTCAGGCTCGCCGGCCACCGATGGCGAGGTGGTGATTGCCTTCTTTGCATCGGCAGGCCTTCACGCCTACGATTTGGATGGCAGGCCGCTATGGCAACGCAGCGACTTGGGCAAACTGCATCACATCTGGGGCAGTGGCACCTCCCCGGTGATTGCGGGGCAGCAGGTGTTTCTCAATTTCGGTCCAGGGGAAAACACCGCGCTCTGGGCCTTCGACAAGCGCACTGGCAAAACCCTCTGGAAGCAAGCGCAGCAGGGCGGTGCCAGTGGCGAGGCGGGCAACAAGCAGTGGCTGGGTTCCTGGGCGGATCCGCTGCTCAAGACCGTTCATGGGCGCCAAGAACTCCTCATGGCCTGGCCGCGCGAGGTCTGCGCCTATGACCCGCAAAGCGGCAGCAAACTTTGGAGCTGCGCCGGCCTCAATGCCTTGGTTTACAATTCGCCGCTCTATGACGAGCAGCGCCAGTTGGTGGTGGCCTTTGGGGGCTATGGCGGCATGGGGGTAGCGGTGCGTGCCGGGGGCAGCGGTGAGGTCACAGAAAACCGCCGACTCTGGCATCTGCCCAAGGTCAGTCAGCGCATTGGCAGTGGCGTGTTGCACGATGGACTGCATCTCATCCTCAGTGACCCAGGCTTTGCGGAATGCCGTGACCTGGCCAGCGGCGAATTGCTCTGGAATGAGCGACTCAAGGGCGCAGGCGCCACCGGGCAGAATTGGTCATCGCTCCTGCTCAGCGCCGATGGCCGCTGTTATGCGGTGAATCAGGGCGGTGACGCCTTTGTCTTCAAGGCGGGGCGGCGCTTTGAGTTGCTGGCGCAAAACCCGATGGGCGAGAAGGTGATCGGCTCCATCGCCGCCAGCCAGGGCAGGCTTTACATTCGCGGGCATCGGCACTTGTTCTGCATTGGCAAGCCTTGATCCGAATCTCCCCGCAAAAAAACACTTGTCCGCAGGGCAGGCAGCGCCGTAATCCCCGACCATGAATCCCCCACAAGGCAGGCAGGCAAGGTATGTGATGGTCGGCGGCTTTTTGGGCGCGGGCAAGACCACGGCCATGGGCAGATTGGCGAAGCATTTCAGCGACCAGGGCCTGCGCGTGGGACTGATCACCAATGACCAGGCCGGCGGCCTGGTGGACACGGCCCTGATGCAGGCGCAGGGTTTTGCCACGCAGGAGATTGCCGGGGGTTGCTTTTGCTGCCGCTTTCAATCGCTGGTGCAGGCGGCGGCCAGCCTCAACGATCAAACCAAGCCCGATGTCTTCATTGCCGAGCCTGTGGGCAGTTGCACGGATTTGGTGGCCACGGTGAGCTACCCGCTGCGCCGCATTTATGGAGATCGCTTCAGTGTCGCGCCCTACAGCGTGTTGGTGGATCCACTGCGTGCCCGCCGCGTGTTGGGCCTCGATGCCGGCGCGGGTTTCAGCGCCAAGGTCACCTACATTTACCGCAAACAGCTGGAGGAAGCGGACCTCATCCTCATCAACAAGAGCGACCTGCTCGACGCCGCTTCGCTTGCCGAGCTTCAGGCGGCCCTGCAGCGCGAGTTTGCCCAGGCCGAGGTGCTGGTGATCTCGGCCCGACAGCAGGAGGGTCTGCAGCCTTGGTTCTCGCGGCTTGACGCCGAGACTCAGGGCGGGCGGGCTGTGATGCCGGTGGACTACGAGGTCTACGCGCAGGGCGAGGCCTTGCTGGGTTGGCTCAATGCCACGCTCAAGGTCAGCGCCAAGGATGAGTTTGAGAGTGAAGACTTGCTCCTGCCACTTGCCGCGGCCGTGCAACAGAGGTTGCAGGCTCAGGGCATTGAAATTGCCCACCTCAAGATGACGCTCAGCCCGGATGACGCCCTCGCTGGCGAGTTGGCTTCGGTGAATCTGGTGCGCAGCGATCAGGGCCCTGAGATGGGAATGACGCTGGACGAGCCCTGCAGCGGCGGGCAGTTGATCGTGAACCTGCGGGCTGAAGGCGCACCGGAGATCCTGCTGGAAGCGCTGCACAGCGCGGTGGCAGGCTGCGATGCCGCGCAGCTTGATCTGGAGCACGAGGAACACTTCCGCCCTGGCAAACCCGTGCCCACGCACCGCGATGAGCAGGCACCGCTGCATTCCTGAGCTTGTCTGGGTTGTCTTTTTTGATCACTCTACGGTTCATGAGCGCGGTCCGCTTTCCTTGGCTTTGGGTCTTTGTGGCCCTGCTGTCCTCCATGGGTGTCATGGCGCAGCAACCCTTTCGCAGTCTGAGTTTTGGTGAGGATGCGCTGCAGCAGCTCGATGTTTGGGCCGCGCCCAAGCCCGGGGCGCCCTTGTTGTTCTTCATTCATGGCGGCGGCTGGAAGATCGGCGACAAGGCCATGAGCGCGACCACCAAGGCCGCGTGGGCAAGGGGGCTTGGCTTGGCCTTTGCCAGCAGCAATTACCGTCTGGTCCCCAAGGTGAGGGTGGAGGATCAGTTGCGCGATCTGGCGCGGGCCCTGGCCCTGTTGCACAAGCGTGCCGCAGACTTTGGTGTGGATGCCTCGCGCCTGGTTCTCATGGGCCACAGCGCTGGGGCGCATCTGGCGGCAATGCTGGCCTGTGATCCGCGCTGGCTTGAGGAGGTCAAGGTCCCCATGCGCTCTTTGGCAGGTGTCATTCTGCTTGATGGCGCCGGCTACGATGTGGCCCGGCAGGCCGCGCAGGCAGGGCCGGCGATGCGCAGCACTTACGCCGAGGTCTTTGGCGGCGACCTTCAGCGACAACAAGCCCTGTCGCCACTGAATCACGCCGCCGCGCCCAATGCCCAGGCCTTTTTGATTCTGCATGTGCAGCGCCGCGATGGCGAGTCGCAATCCAAGGCCCTGGCAGCGGCCTTGTTGGCGGCCGGCACCAAGGCGCAACTGCAGGCGGAGCAGGGAGTTGGCATGGCCGGGCACATCGCCATCAATCGCGGTCTTGGTGCTGCGGACCACGAGCCCACGGCGCACATCGCTCAGTGGCTGCGTGCGCGTGGCCTGCTGCCTTGACTTTACAAGGGATCAAGTACGGCATTTTCGCTTTCAGCCGGCTGCCGGATCAGCGGCGACATGCTGATGGCTTGAGCAGAGTTGGGCGTGAGTGTGTGCCTCTCCAGCGTTTTGCTCGCCTTGATCCTGGTTATCTTGGTTCGTCTCCCTCCACGATTGGCCCCTTGGGAATCAGCGCCATTGCGTGAAGAAAACTCTCGCGTGAGCCGCCTTTGGCGCGCTCAGTCATGAGCTCATAAGTCTGCAAAGCCGACAGCTTCTCGGCCACAGCGAGGCTGATGAACTGGTTGATGGAAATGCCATCCAACTTCGCGGCGCGCTTGAGCTGGCGGTGAATGGAGTCAGGCAATCTGAGGCTGAGGCTGCTCATGGTAGGAGTCGGATGAAGTCTGAGGGAAGCAAAACAGTGATGCCGAACCGCGCGGCTAACCGAAAGTCTTTGCGATTGAAAGTGACAAGGTGGGTGGCGCCTGATGCGATGGCCACTTCAAGGACCATGTCGTCCTTCGGGTCTGGCAGAAGGGGCCGCCAGAGGTAGTAGATTTCCTGCTTGTGGGCCACTTGGGCGATCCGTCGGATGATCGCATCCACAGCAGAGGCTGGAATGGTGATGCCCATGTCCGGCCTCGAAGAAACATCGTCATATTCCGCGAGCAAAGGCACCGACAAGGCCATTTGAAAATCACCGCGGTCAGCCGCCATGAGGATCTGGTAGCTGGCTCCTGAGGATGAACGAAGTGCGGCAATGAGGACATTGGTATCGATCACGACTCTAACCACATGGTGGCATATTCGATACCGCCCATGATGTCAATTGATGTTTCAAGCGTTCGCAACCGTCTGGGATCAGACGACTGGCAGCGCAAGACGGGCTGATCCGATGTCCTTGTTGATTCTGCATGTGCAGCGCCGCGATGGCGAGTCGCAATCCAAGGCCCTGGCAGCGGATTGGGTGTTGCCCCAGCCCCTGACAATCCGCGCTTGTCGTCCAGGTCCAGCGGCTTCAGCATCATATCCATGCAACAGATGATTGTTCTGATCGTGAGTGCCCTGGTGGGTTTGGGTGGCGTTGGCTGCGCGGCTGAGGGTTGGCGTGATTTTGCGGTGGCCACGGTGCATCCGCTGGCCTCAGAGGCCGCCCTGCAGGTCCGCCGTGAGGGCGGCAATGCCGTGGATGCCGCAGTGGCGGCGGCTCTGGTCCTTGGTGTGGTGGACGGCCACAACTCCGGGCTGGGCGGCGGGGCCCTGGTGGTGTTGCGCACGGCCAAGGGCGAGGTCATTGCCTTGGATGGGCGGGAGCTTTCGCCGCGCCGGGCCAGTCCGCAGATGTATCGCCGCAACGGTGAGCTCGATGAGGAGGCCAGCAAGAGTGGAGCCCTGGCTGTGGCGGTGCCCGGGGCGCTGCGCGCGTATGAGTTGATGCTTGAGAAGCATGGCAGCAAGACCATGGCTGAAATTCTTGCGCCGATCATCCGATTGGCCCGCGAGGGCTTTGCCATTGACGGGGTCTATGCGCGCAAGTTGCAGGCCCATGCCGCGAAGCTGCGTCTGCATTCACCCTCGCAGAAGCAATTCTTCCGCAGCGATGGCAGCCCCCTGAGGGAAGGGGATCGGTTGGTGCAGGAGGATCTGGCACGCAGCCTTGAGGCCATTGCGCAGCAGGGCAGTCAGTGGTTTTATCATGGCCGGTACGCGCAGCAGGTGGAGGCTTGGATGCGGGCGCATGGCGGCCTGCTTGATGCCGGTGATTTTGCCCAATACGAGGCCAAGTGGCGTGAACCACTGCGCGCGACCTACCGCGGTGTTGAGGTGGTGGCAATGCCGCCGCCAAGCAGCGGTGGCGTGCATGTGCTGCAGATGTTGGAGATGCTCGAGCGCTTTGATCTGCGTTCCATGGCGGCCGGGCCAAGGGCGCATGTGCTTGCCGAGTCCATGAAGTTGGCCTTTGCCGATCGCGCCCATTGGCTTGGCGATCCCGACCATGCCAGCGTGCCCCGCGGTCTGCTGGATGCGCAGTACCTGCAGGGACTCAGCGCACGGATTGATGAGCAAAAGGTGGGGTCGGTGCCCTCGCACGGCATGCCGCCGCGCTGGCAGGATGATGTGTTTGGCAAGCACACCACCTTTCTGTGCACTGCCGACAAGCAGGGCAATTGGGTGGCCATCAATCAGACCGTCAACACGGCTTTCGGCAGCAAGGTGATTGTGCCGGGCACCGGCATCATCCTCAACAATGAGATGGACGATTTCGCGCTGGCTCCGGGCGTGGCCAATGCCTTCGGCCTGGTGGGCGCGGAAGCCAATGCGGTGGGCCCGCGCAAGCGGCCCCTCTCCAGCATGAGTCCCACCCTGCTGCTGCGGGAGGGCAGACCTTGGTTGGTCACGGGTGCAGCAGGAGGGCCGACGATCATCACTCAAGTCCTGCAATTGATCATTGGCTGTGTGGACCTGGGCTTGTCGCCGCAGGAAGCGCTGCTTCTGCCACGCGTGCATCACCAGTGGCGGCCCAGTGCGCTGAAGGTGGAAGACCTTCTGCCCAAGGAGGCTCAGCAGCATCTGCGTCAACTCGGACATCAGCTTGAGGTGGGCATGCCCTTTGGCGCTTGTCAGGCGATTGGACTTGCACCCAATGGCAAGTCAATGCTGCCCGCTCATGATCCGCGCATTCCCGGCTTGGCTGCCGGGCGTTGAGGGGCGGGGCATGGGGTCGGTGGCAACAAGCCACAAAATCATCTGGCCTTGAAACAAAGGGCGATGCAGCGGCGCAATGCTTGCATGCGCCGTCGCCACTGTCTTGCCACTCTTGCCGCCCTGCCAACGGCCACATGGGCCGATTCCAAGGAAGGCTCGGATTTGGAGAGTCCGTATGAGGGCCTGGATTGGCAGCAGGTTTTGCCCCTGCATTCGATGTCGCATCAGCATCAGGGCCTGACGGCGGCTTCTCTGGAGGTGTTTCGTGGCATGGGCTACGGCCACATGGCCTTCAGCAATTATTATCCCAGCAAGCCCACCTACCCGCTGCAGGCCGACTTTACGCGGGCTCATCCCGAGGTGATTGCGGCACCCAATGCCGAGCATCACAGTTTTTTGGACAGCGGGCTGCATTGCAATGCGCTGGGCAGTTTGCTCAGCACGGGATTCGGGCGCGAGGTGCCTGCGGCGGCAAGGGCGGTGTCGCCAATCCTGCAGCGTTTTGAGGGCCTCAATCTTTTTGCCGGGCCACGACCTTGGGAGGGGGTTTACCGTCTTGATGTGGGCCTGCAGGGCGACAGGGCAGAGGCGGAGGCAAGGCTGGATTTGCGCGGTGCCGTGGCCTGCAAACTCAAGCCAGGGTTCGAGGAGGTTGGTGCGGTGCAGCAGCGTTCGTTGAAGGCGGGATCGCACAGCTTTTATCTGCGCCTGCAGCAGCCGGTGCTGGAGCTTGAGTTGCGCTTTGATCTGAGCGCCATGAAGGTCACGCAGTTGCGCCTCATGCAGGGCTGCAATCGCCCCTGGCGCGAGTCCTTCAAGGCGGCGCTGGATGGCGAGATGGTGGAGGGAAAACGGCAGGGAGGATTGCTGCATGCCGACGGCGGTGGCTTGACCCTCAATCATCCCACCGGCGCGCTGAAGGATTACGCACCGATGCTCGACTTTGATGAGCGGGTGCTTGGCATCGAGGTGTGGAATCAGCTCACTTCAGGCTTTGGATCGAGCCGTGGATTTTATGATCACAGCATGGAGGCACCAATGCATTTCTACCGCCTCTGGGATGAGATTCTGCGCAGCGGGCGGCGCTGCTGGGGGTTCTTTGTGAAGGATCACAACACCTTTGGCCGCGGTCGCAATGTGTTGCTCTTGCCGCCCATGACGGGGCTTGAACCCCCGCAGCGCGAGGCGCTTGCCCTGCGCGCGTATCGCCGCGGTTGTTTTTTTGGGGCGGTCTCTGCCTTGGCCCACAACGAGGCTGGAGAGGTGGTGGCGCCTTATGATCAGAGTGGTTTTGCCTTCCAGCGCCTGGAAGTCATCCGCGATGCTCAGGGCCGCGCGCAGGCACTTGAGGTGGCGGTGGGTGGGCAGGATGCCGCGCGGCGTCCTCAGGTGCAGATTCGTTTGATCGGTGAGGGCGGTGTGCTTGAGGTGGCCGACGCTGCCAGGGCGCGCCTTGCGCTGCCGCGCGAGGCTTCGGGTCGCCTGCAAAGTGCCTTCTTCAGGGTTGAGGCCGTGGCGTACCCGCGCACCCATCTGCAGGGTAGGGAACTGAGGGCGGAGCAGGTGCGCGGCATGAGTGTGGGCCAGCTTTCGCGCCTGCATGATCGGCTGGTGGCCCTTGGATCCAGTGCTGTTGGCAAGGATCCGGCGCTGCGTCAGCCTCTGCCCATTGCCGACTTGATTTTCTCACAGCCGCTGCGCCGCGTCTAAGCTGCCGGCTCGGGGGCGCGGCCGCATTTCTGCAGCAGGCTGCGCAGCCATCCTGCCTCTGCCTGCCAGGGCTTGCGCTGCAGATCTGTCAGGGTCATGGGCAGGCGCGCGCTCCAGTTTTGATCCTGCGCGATGCCGGGCACATTGAAGCGTAGGTTCAGGCCGAGCAGATCGCTGAGCAGAACGGCGGCGTATTGCGAGCCGCTGTGCATCAGCGCTTCGATGAGGTGGTGGCGGATCTTGCTGTCATAAGGCGGCAGCTGCGCCGGATCCTCTGGCCAGGCAAGGCCGCAGAACGCACAGAGAAATTGCAATTCACGCGCAGCCTGTTGAACTTGATCCGGATCGGCCTGCGCTTCATGGCAGAGAATGGCGCGGCGGTTCTCCCAGAGCTGTTGCATGGGCTCGTGATCGTGGGTGGCGTAGGTGGCAAAACTGCAGCTTGGATAATTCTCTCCAAGCAGCACGCCGCCTTGCCCATTGTTCTCCCAGTGGCAGATTTTGAAGCCAGGGATGTTGAGGGAGAGCAGGTGGGGGCGCACATAATGAGGCACGCTGCCCAGGTCCTCGGCAATGATGTGGGCAGGACCCGCGGCCTCGAGAATCATCCGCAGGCGCGCGTCTCCGGCGGCCAAATTGGCGGCGCAGTGCTCCGGGCTGTCGTCGTCCCAGTCGCGGAACTGTGGCACCCGGCCTTCACAGCGTGCCGCAGCCTCCTGCATGCTGAGCGGTAGAAATTCCGCATTGTGCAGTGGCCTCCAGGGGAAGCTGTAGATGCGGTAAAAACCAAGCACATGATCAATGCGAATCAGATCAAAAATCCCGGTCATCTTTGCCACACGCTGACGCCACCAGGCATGGTTGTCTCTCGCCATGGCCTGCCAGTTGTAAAGCGGGATGCCCCAGTTCTGACCCCAGCGCTGGACAAAGGCATCATCGCGGAAGTAAGGCTCTGGCGGTGCACCGCCACACCAGTGCAGGTCAAAGAGCTGCGGGTTGAAGAACACATCAGCGCTGCACCAGGAAACCCCGAAGGGCAGGTCGCCCATGAGACTGACTGAGCGGCTGTGGGCGTATTGGCGCAGGGCATGCCATTGCTGCATCGCCACCTGCTGGCCATAGGCATGCAGGCGCATTTCACGCTGCACTTCGGGTTGGTGGCGGTGGTCCTGATGCCAGCTTCGCGCGGCTTCTGCGCTGCCCACCTCCGGGTCCCAGCGCGTCCAGTCTTCATGGCCATGGCGCTGCATGAGCAGCCGGAACAGACAGTAGTCCTGCAGCCATTGCCCTTGGGTTTCGATGAATTGGTCCAAGGCCCGATGGCCGGCAGCATCGAGGCGACAGAAGGCATGGCCAAGCAGGAGGGATTTGACCCGACGCACTCGTGGGTAGTTGACCGCTTTGCCAGGGGCATCAGCCTCGGGCAGCAGGAAGCGGCGCAGGCTGCGCCAGTAGCGGGGGTCCACCTGGGGCAGGGCCTGCGGGCTTAAATCCAGGCTCAGCACATCCAGGGCGCTGCTGCTGATGGCGTTGTAGGGGCTGCAGTCGCTGCCCGTGGCGTTGATCGGCAGCAACTGGATGAAACTCAGGCCTTGATGCGCGGCCCAGTCCACGGCCTGCCGCAGGGCGGCGGTGTCGCCAATGCCCAAGTCACCATGGCGGCGCAGGGCGAAGAGGGGCACCAGCACTCCGGCTCGGCGTTGGGGGGTGTCGGGCATCGGTTGAGGTTGACAGGTGGCGGTGGCGGGCTCAAGAGCGCGCGCTTGGAAAACTGCAGAGTCTGTGCCAAGTTCGCCAAATGCGGTGGTTTTACTCCCTTTTTGTCGCTTTTGGCACGCTGGCCCTCGGTGCCTTTCCTGAGCCGGTCAACACGGAGCCGGGTCAGCCCATGCCTGCTGCTGAGGTGGCGCGCAGCATGCAGCTTCCCAAGGGCTTTCGTGCCGAGGTCTTTGCGGCGGAGCCCGAGGTGCGACAGCCCATCGCCATGAATTGGGACAAGCGTGGCCGCCTGTGGGTGGCGGAGTGTTACACCTACGCGGAGAACCCCCAGCGTTGGAATCGCGAGATGCGCGACCGCATCCTCGTCCTCGAGGACAGCGATGGCGACGGCCGCCACGACAAGCGCAAGGTGTTCTGGGAAGAGGGCATGATCCTCACCAGTGTGGAGGTGGGCCATGGTGGCGTCTGGGTGCTCAATGATGGGGCTCTGGGTTTTCTCCCCGACCGCAATGGCGATGATCTGCCCGATGGTCCGATGGAGGTGAAGCTCGATGGCTTCAACACTCGCAGCATTGGTCACAACATCGTCAACGGCCTGCGCTGGGGTCCTGATGGCTGGCTCTATGGCCGACACGGCATCACCGAAACCTCTGCCGTGGGCGCGCCGGGAACGCCACAGGATCAACGACTGAAATTCAATTGCGCCATCTGGCGCTATCATCCCCGGGATGGACGATTGGAGGTTGTCTGTCACGGCGGCACCAATTCCTGGGGCCATGATTGGGATGCGGGCGGCGAGTTGTTTTACATCAACACGGTGATCGGCCATCTCTGGCACGGCGTGCCCGGCAGTTACCATCGCCGGATGTTTGGCAGTCACCTCAACCCCTATGTTTATGAGATCATCGAGCAGACCGCCGATCACTTTCACTGGGACATCGGCGCGGAGAAATGGAGCGACATCCGCAAGGGCATCAGCGAACGCACCAAGAGCCTTGGCGGGGGCCATGCCCATGTCGGCATGATGATTTATCAGGGTGGGCTTTGGCCTGCTGCCTACCAGGGCCGTGTCTTTGCCTGCAACCTGCATGGCCACCGCATCAATGTGGACCGCCTGGAGCAGCGCGGCTGCGGTTTTGTGGGCAAACACGAGCCGGACTTCATGCTGACGGGTGACGAATGGTTCCGTGGGCTGGAGATCCTGGAGGCTCCTGATGGCAATGTGCTGGTGTCGGATTGGTCGGACAGCGGCGAGTGCCACGACAACGACGGCGTGCACCGCAGCAGTGGCCGCATTTACAAGATCATCTACGAGGGCGGTGCCAAGGGGCACCGCAATGCCCACTGGCAGGCCCGCATGGATCTGCTGGCGCGCTGTGAAAAGGGCGATTTCCCCGCTGAGCGTCCGATCAGCACGCCTGCTCTGGCGCGCAGCGACCGCGGTTTGGATCGTTTGCATGCCGCCAGCGATCTGCAGCGACTGCCTGTTGCGCAGCGCTGGGAGTTGGCCACGGCGCTGGCCAGTCAGGCACGCGATGCCGATGACGCCCAGCAGCCGCTGATGATCTGGTACGGCATTGAGCCGGCTGTGGCGGCGGATCGGCAGCGGGCGGTGGAGTTGGTGAAGCAGTCGGCAATGCCGAAGCTGCGTCGTTTGATCGTGCGTCGGTTGGCCGAGGACAATGCCGCCGGCGACGCTGCCATGGCGGCCCTGATGCCTCTGATTGGCGGCGGTGAGGGCTTGGCTGAGGATGTGATCATCGGCATGGCTGCCGGTCTGCAGGGGATGAGCCAAACGCCCAAGCCGACGGGTTGGGATCAGGCGGTGGCCGCATTGAAGCTCGATGGCCCCGCCGCTGAGGCGTTGACTCAACTGCAGGTGCTCTTCGGCAGTGGGCGCGCAATGGAGGAACTGGAGAAGGTGGTGCGCAATGAGGAGGCCGATGCCAAGGCCCGTGTGCAGGCCCTGCAGAGCCTGTCGCAGCGCCCCGACCCCAAGCGCCTGCCTTTGTTGCTGGGCTTGCTGCGCGACAAGGTGTTGGCCCTGCCGGTGCGCCGGGCCCTCGGCGTTTATGAGGACCCCGCGGTAGCCAAGGCCATCCTCAATGCCTGGCCTTCCAGCGCCGGCGATTTGCAGCAGGCCAGCGTGGAGGCCCTGATCTCGCGCCCCGCTCACGCCGCAGCGCTCATCGAGGCCATGGCCAACGGCCGCGTGCCGCGCAGTCATGTGGGAGTGTTGCAGGCCAGGGCGATTGCTCAACTTGGCGATGAAAAGCTGCAAAGGCGTCTGCGCGAGGTCTGGGGTGAGTTGCGTGTCAATGGAGCGGACCGCGCCGCAGAGATTGCCAAGTGGCGCGAGCAGCTGGATGCGGCCACGCTGGCGCGGGGTGATGCCAAACGCGGCAAGCAGGTGTTTGCCGGAGTCTGTGCGGCCTGTCACCGCCTCTATGGCGAAGGCGGTCAGTTGGGGCCGGACTTGACGGGCAGCGATCGGCGCCAGCTCAATTACCTGTTGGAAAACCTGCTTGATCCCAATGCTGTGGTTCCTGCCGACTACCGCATGGAGGTGATTCAACTCAAGGACGGTCGCACCTTGAGCGGAGTGATTGCGGAGCGCGCCCAGAACACCCTTACCCTGCAGACGCCAGCGCAACGGCAGGTGGTGGCCCGCAGTGACATCGCCTCGCAGCAAACCCTGCCGCAGTCCATGATGCCTGAAGGCCTGCTGCAGGCCTTGGGCCGCGATGCCGTGGCCGATCTCTTTGCCTACCTGATGAGCAGCGCACCTCCATCCAACGAGTAAACAAGCCCGTGCGAATTTCCGAAATCTTCACCAGCATTCAAGGCGAGGGCCTGCTCAGCGGCGTGCCCTCGACCTTCGTGCGGACCTCCGGTTGCAATCTGCGCTGCAGTTGGTGTGACACTCCCTATGCCTCCTGGAAGCCCGAGGGCCCGGACATGCAGGCCGCTGAGATTGTTGCCCGAGTGGCCGGTGGTCCCAAGCATGTGGTGATCACGGGGGGCGAGCCGATGATTGCACCGGGCATGCGCGAGCTCATCGCCGCGCTGCGCGTGCTTGGCCACCATGTGACCGTGGAGACAGCGGGCACCGTGCCGCCGCAAGGCTGTGAGGTGGATCTGGTTTCCCTGAGCCCCAAACTCTCCAACAGCACACCCTCAAGCGCCGAGGCCGGAGAGGGCTGGGTCCAGCGTCACGAAAAAACCCGATTGCAGCCTGCAGTGCTGCGGGAGTGGATTGAGTGCTCGCGGGATTGGCAACTGAAGTTTGTGCTGCGCGAGGCGCGTGACATTGAGGAAATGCAGGCGGTGATCGGCAGCATTGGTCTACCCCTGGCGGCGGATCACATTCTGCTCATGCCCGAGGGCACCAGCGTGGAGATGATGGCGCAGAAGCGGCAGTGGTTGCTGGAAACCGTGATGCGTCATGGCTATCGCTACTGCCCGCGACTGCATGTCGAGTTGTTTGGAAATCGCCGTGGCACCTGAGTGCCTCAGGCCTGCTGGCGCAGGCGGAATCGGCGTTGGTAGTGCAGGGGAGTGATGCCCATGTGGCGATGAAAATGCAGGGTCAGGGCGCTTTGGTCACAGAAGCCAAGTGAGGTGGCCACCGCGCTGATTTGGGCGTCGGCATGTTGCAGGGCCTCGCAGGCGGCCTGCACCCGCAGTTTTGTGATGAAGGTCTGCGGGCTGCAGCCAAAGGCTTCCATGAATTTGCGATGCAATTGGCGGGCGCTGATGCCAATGGCATCGGCAAGATCGGCAACGCGGAGGTGTTGTCGGAAGTGACGGCGGATGTGGTCCAAGGCGCGTTGAACACTCTGGCTGGCGTGCAGGTCCTTCATGGCTTGGCCCAGGGCCTGGGTGGTGCCCATCACCCCGATGACCGCGCCTCGCTTGGAGTGCAGTGGCAGTTTGTTGGTGACAAACCAATCTGGGATACCCTGAGCATTGAAGAACAACTCCACGATGTTGAGTTTGGGGCCGTTGCCACGCAGGACCTCAAGATCGTCGCGACGAAAGTTCTCGGCCAGACGCGGCGGAAACAGAGAAAAATCGTCATGCCCGAGCACCTCGTTGGGTTGCCTGCGCCCCACCGATTCAATGAAGTGGCGATTGGCAAACAACAACCGCAGTTTGTGATCCTTCACAAAAAAAGAGATTCCTGGCAGGTGCTCAAGAAGGCTGCCAAAGTGGCTGGCGGCATCAAGGCTGCCCAGCAGTCGCATTCTGGCCCTCTGCAGGGCCAAGGATTCCAGTGCTGGGCCGGGGCTCCGTGCGGCTTGAGTCATGATTTTCAAGCAAAAGCAAGGATGCGGCCAGGACGCAAGCTCGCGCTTGAGCCGAATTGCGCATCGCTCCCAGCGAGGCCGCAACGGGCCAGCCAGGGGGTGAAGACCTCCCTGGGCCCGTGAGTTGTTCACAGGCCGCGGAAGGATATTCAGAATTTGGGGCCGCTTGTTCAGATTGCGCCCATCAGGCAAGCCGTGCAGCATGCGCCACGACCATGGTTCAGGAAGCCAATTCATTGCTGGGTGCCGCCGCCACTCCCGGAGAACTCGCACCGCGCGAGGCCAAACCCCAGCAGGCCAATCCCTTCGGCAAGAAGCGCGGTGAGCCCACGGCCGAGGAGCTATTGGCCAACATCAATCGCGCACTGCCGTTCTCCGATGAGGCGGAGAAGGGGGTGCTCTCCAGTTTGATGCAGGACCCCGGCGAGCGCGTGGTGGAAAGCCGCATCGGTCTGCCTGCCGCCGCTTTCTACCATGAGGCCAACCGCAGCATCTACGAGATGTTGTTGAGCCTCTATGACCGCAACATTCCCGTGGACCCGGTGGTGCTCACCAATGCACTGCGCGACCAGAATCGGCTTGATTCGGTTGGGGGAGCGGCGGCCATCACCGAGCTTTTCACCTTTGTGCCAAGCCCGGCACACTATCAGCATTATCGCAAGATCGTGTTGGACAAGTATCTGCTTCGCCAACTCATTCACGCCTGCTCGCTAAACATCCATGAGGCCTATGAGTTCGGTCGCGAGCAGTTGGATGGCGATGTGGGAACGCTGGTGGACATCTCCGAGCAGCGCATGCTTGCGGTGCGTGAGTCCGCCGGCAAGGAGGACAATATCAAAAGCCTGAGCGTTCATGTGATGGATGCCATCGAGAGCATTCAGCAAATGCTCGAGCACCCTGGCCAGCTGCGAGGCATTTCTTCTGGTTATCAGTTGCTCGACAAGATGAGCAGCGGCCTGCAGGGCGGGGAAATGTTTGTGATTGCCGCCCGCCCCTCGATGGGCAAGACCTCGCTTGCGATGAACATCGTCGAGCATGTGGCAGTGGATCAGGGCAAGGCTGTGGGTGTCTTCAGCCTTGAAATGAGCGCGACCATGCTGGTGCGCCGCTTGTTGGTTTCGCGCGCGGGATTGTCCATGCAGGAACTCTCGCAGGGCCTGCTCTCCCACGGTCAGCAGGCGGCGTTGGCCAAGACCACCCGCGAGCTGCAGAAGGCGCAGATTTTCATCGACGACACTCCAGGCTTGGATGTGCTTGAAATGCGGGCCAAGGCCAGACGGTTGAAAAAACAGCACAACATCGGTTTGATCATGATTGACTATCTGCAGCTGGTGACCAGCAGCAGCCGTCGCGCCAAGGACAACCGTCAGATTGAAATCGCGGAAATCTCTGCCGGCATCAAGGGCCTGGCCAAGGAATTGAATCTGCCAGTCATCGTGCTGGCTCAGCTCAACCGTGCGGTGGAAAGCCGCAAGGGACAGCGCCCCGTTCTCTCCGATCTGCGTGAGTCCGGCAGCATTGAGCAGGACGCCGACTTGGTGGGCCTGCTGACCCGCGAGGACTATGCTGGCGCGAAAATGGAGGTCGGTGACGAGGAGACCGAGGCCCGCAAGAAGGGGCAGGCAGTCTTGATTCTGGCCAAAAACCGCAACGGCCCCACCGACGATGTGCCGCTGCGCTTCATTGATCACGCCATGCGTTTCGTGGAGCGCGAAGAAGAAGCGCCCGAGGGCGCTGGCCGCTCCTGAGGCGGGCTCCAGCAGGCTGGCCGCATGGAGGCTGGGGCTGCAATCCTACGGCTGCCCTGATTGGCCTCAGGGCTGCTTGGCGTATTCCTCGTAGGCCCCTGCGATGTCGGCGGCCTTCTCGTCGCCGTCGTGGAAGACAAAGCGATGGCGCAGGGTCAGGCGCTCACCCTTCTTGAGGGTGAATGCGGCGCT
>JAURHS010000006.1 GCA_030833205.1 Prosthecobacter sp. | reverse complement strand
GGTTGAGGGAGCTGATGTCGAGAAGATCTTTGCGTGGGGTCATGAGGCGGGGGAGGCGCTTGCGGGTTCGATGAGGACTTCGTCGTAGCCGTCGGTGGCGGCAAAGTGGACGGTGACGCGTTGCCGTGCAGGAAGGTCCACTCGCATCGCGGCATAACGCGTTTCGATGGGCAACTCGCGCTGGGGTCGTTCGACGACCGCAGCAACCTCAACACAGCGGGGGCGGCCAAAGCCGAGCAACTCCTCGAGGGCGGCGCGCACGGTGCGCCCGGTGTGCACCACCTCATCGCAGAGAATCACCACCCGACCGTCAATGTCGCAGGGAATTTCTGAACCGATGAGCCGTGGCAGCACACTGAACCCAGAGAGATCGTCGCGGTATTGAGTGATGTCGATGGTCCCGAGATCAATGCCGAGGCCCGCGGCTCTCAGGCGACCCGCCAGGGACTCCGCCAGCGGTACGCCGCGGCGGTGGATGCCCACCAACACCAGTGAGGCTTCCTGTTTCCAGCGCTGAGCAATGTCGTTGGCCAGGGTGTCAAGGGCCTGATGGAGTTGTTTGGCATCAAGCAGCTCGTTGGGCGGTTGGCTCATGGGCGGTGGGCAATGCTTGGCCCAAAATGCAGTCTTGGCAATGCTTTCCAAGCCCCAGTTTGTCCCGGCGGCCGGGGCACAGGGTCTTGCCAAGGACGGTGGAGTGCGCCAAGGTGCGCCCCGCTGGCTGGTCCTCAGCCCGAAAACTCCCATTTCCCATGCTCTCCCTGCTAAGCGAAAAACTGGAAGGTGCCCTGCGCAAGCTGCGCGGCCTTGGTAAAATCAGCGCTGCAAATATCGCCGAGCCCATGCAGGAGATTCGCATGGCCCTGCTGGAGGCCGATGTGGACTACCAGGTGGTCAACAGCCTCATTGCCGAGGTCAGCTCGCAGGCCGAGGGAGCAGAGGTGCTTCGCAGTGTCAGCCCTGGCCAGATGATCGTGAAGATTTTTCACGATGAGTTGGTCAAGCTTCTTGGAGGTGTTGCCGCCGAATTCTCGACTCTGCCGACCCAGCGCGTGCTGATGGTGGGGCTCAACGGCGCGGGCAAGACCACCACCTCCGCGAAGTTGGCCGCCTTTTTGCAAAAGAAGGCCAGGCGTCCGCTGTTGATCGCGCTGGACTTGGAGCGCCCGGCTGCCATCACCCAACTCCAGGTTCTCGGTCAGCAACTCGGCGTGCCGGTGTGGGCGCCGCCAAGCGGAATGCGCAGTGCTTTGGAGGCCGCCAAGGCCGCGGTGCAGTGGGTGGACGCGCAGGGTGGCGGTGTGGCGATCTTTGACACTGCCGGGCGCCAGGAGGTGGACGAAGGCCTGCTTGCCGAGCTCGAGCAGATCAGCGCAGTCATCGGGGCGGAGGAGACTTTGCTGGTCGCGGATGCCGCCACCGGCCAACAGGCGGTTGCCGTGGCTCGTGGCTTCCAGTCCCGGGTCAGGCTCAGCGGTCTGGTGATGACTCGTCTCGATGGCGATGCCCGCGGCGGTGCGCTGCTTTCCATGCGCCGCGTCACGGGTCTGCCCGTGAAGTTCATCGGCGTTGGTGAAAAAACAGCTCAGTTGGAAATCTTTCACCCCGAGCGCATGGCGTCGCGCATCCTGGGCATGGGTGATGTTGTGTCCCTGGTGGAGAAGGCTGCTGAGGAGATTGACGAGAAGGCCGCGATGAAGATGGCCGAGCGCTTTGAGCAGAACCGGTTTGATTTTACGGACTTCCTCTCGCAGCTCAAGATGATGAAACGGCTGGGGCCGCTCGAGGGTATCCTGGGCATGCTGCCAGGCATGGGAGCATTGAAAAACATGCCCGGTGTTGACGATAAAAAACTCAGCCACACCGAGGCGATCATCCTTTCGATGACACCCTTGGAGCGGCAGAAGCCCCAGGTCCTCGATGCCAGCAGGCGCAAGCGGATTGCAGCTGGCAGTGGCCGCAGCGTGATGGAGGTCAATCAACTCATCAAGCAGTACGACATGATGCGTCAGCTCATGGGCAACAAGGGCATGATGGCCCAGTTGGCGGGCGGCTTGATGGGCGGCAAGGGCGGCTTGCCCCCAGGCGGCATGGGCGGTTTGGCCAAGATGATGGGCCCAGGCCTTAAACCCAACAAGCTCGGCAAGTTGGGTCGGCGTTTCAAGCTTGGGGGCTAGGCCTGAGGGCGGCTTGTTCGAGGGCGAGTTTTTGCTTGTGATGCCGCTGGCGCTTCGCATGGCTTTCCCATGCCTGAGTTGCCGGAGGTCGAAACCACTTGCCGTGGATTGCAGCCGATTGTCGGCGCGCGGGTGCTGAAGGTCATCGTGCGCGAGCCGCGTCTGCGGTGGCCGGTGCCCTCAGAGGTCTCATTGCTCGAGGGCGAGTGCATCGAGGGCTTGTCTCGCCGCGCCAAGTACCTGTTGCTGCGGGTTCAACGCGGTACCCTGCTGTTGCATCTTGGCATGTCGGGAAGTCTGCGCCTGGTCCCGGCTCCAACTCCTTGGCGCAAGCATGATCATGTGGCCATTGAACTCGCGGATGGAATGCAGGTCCGCCTTCATGATCCAAGGCGCTTTGGGGCGGTGTTGTGGGCCGGTGAAGCGCCGCTGGATCATGGCTTGCTGCGGAATTTGGGTCCTGAGCCCTTGGGCGCTGAGTTCAATGCAAGTCGGCTTCGGGAGATGCTTCGTGGCCGGCGCAGCGCCATCAAGCAGGCGCTGATGGATGCCTCCGTGGTGGTTGGTGTTGGCAACATCTACGCCAATGAGGCCCTGTTCATGGCAGGCATTCACCCTGAGGCAAGATGCGATCGCGTGGGGCTGCCGCGCTTGCAGACATTGGTCGAGTGTGTGCGCCGGGTCCTGCGCGCCAGCATTCGGTCTGGAGGCACGACTCTGCGTGACTTTCTCAACGACAAAGGCGAGCCTGGCTATTTCAAGCAGAGCCTGAGGGTCTATGACCGGGAAGGACAGCCCTGCCGGCGGTGTGAAGGAGGGGTCGTCACCCGCAAGGTTCAAGGGCAGCGGGCGACCTATTTTTGCCCGCGGTGCCAGCGGCGCTAAAGATGGCTAAAGCCTCCTGGCCTCTGCGATCTTCAGCTGCGTGATCTTCCAAGCCTTGCCGATGGGCTCCACCGTGAGGCCGGCCTTGTAGCGATTGATGCGGGTATGTTGGTGCCCCCAGTGGCCGACGCTCCCCAGAGCCGTCCACTGGCACTGAGCCTGCCAACCTCTCGCGCTGGGGGTGACGGATTCCACCGTGGTTGTGAATTCCTTGACCGTGACACGGGCGCCCTCGCGGCCATCGAGGCTGAGCGCGGCGATGGTTTCCAGGTAGAGCTGCCGCAGCAGATCCCCCTCCACGCTGAGGGCCAGCACATCATAAATGCCCTCCTCATCGCGACGATCGAAGGCCTGATACACATTGCGCAGCAGGGGAGCGATCACCCGTTGCGCCTCCTCCTTGCTGGTTGGGCATAGGCCCTTGGCATCGCCGCCGAATTTCACATGAAGCAGTGGATAGGTCAGCAGCAGGCCCAGAGACCAGCCCACCAGCCATGAGGGCGAGAGTCGAATCCATGGCTTGCCTGAGCGGCGAAAATTCAGCAGCGCCAATAAGCCCGCCGCGATCCAAAGCAACATCGCCATGGGAATCTCCACGGAGGAATCCGCCTCGGGGGCGGGGACCTCTGCCAATGGCTTTGGGCGCGCGATTCGGCCCTTGCTCCGCCAGAACCATTTCTCGCGGGAAAGGGCCAGGGTCTCAGCTTGGGTGCCCGCAGCATGGAACACCTTGAGAGGGATTTCCTTGAGGGTCGCCGGCCGTGGGCCCTTCCACTGCAGCGTGAACTCCTCTGGCAGCGCATGAGTGGCAAATTCCCAAGTCAGGCCGACCCAGGCCTCTGCCGGGGGGAGGAGGTCCTTGTCTTCCAAGGGGAGCGTGGCCCCAGGTGTTCCGCGAACCAAGGTGGCGCCGCTCATGCGCCCCTCGGCGTTGCCTCGTTCAGTGGCCATCACTACCCAATTGCCCGCCAATCCGTTGGCTTGGGATTCGACGCCTTGTCGCGCCTGCAGGTTCCACGGCTCCTGCGCGGGCTTGCTGATCCCCGTCATCTGAAAAAAATCAGTGGCACGCAGCATGACCTCAAGTCGGCAGGAAAACGCCTCCGGATACAGAAAGATGGCGATCGGGGCGATCCCTGCGCGAGGGTTGGAGGCCACGGAGGATGGCGCCGGAGCAGGCGCGGCGCTGCCGCTGCCCGTTGCCTGAGTGGTGGCTGCCTCGGGCTTCGGACTGGGAGCTGCTCCACTCTTGCCAGAGTTAAGCATTCCCTGACTGCGCAAGATGTCGTTGCCGTTGAGTTGAATGGTCTGCCCCAGCCCCGGAGAAGGGGCGACGGGCAGGATTGCCAACAGCAGCACTCCTGGCAAAAGACTGCGCAACAACGCGAACATGGCACAGACAACCGTGGATTGAGATGGGTTGCAAGGCCAAAGGCGCAGCAACCGAACAGCCCTCAGGGTTCCTGCTCCCGCAGGATCTGGTCCATCAGCGTGCTGAGCTCACGCACGACCTCAGGGTTCTGCGTTGCAAGGTTTTGCTGCTCGGTAGGGTCAGCGATCAGGTCATGGAGGATCAGCCCGATGGGTTGATCGGGAAGCGGGACGGGCGAGATCACCGCCTGAGTTTTGAAGGCGGCCTTGCGGCGGATCAATTTCCAGCGACCCTTGCGCAGCGCCAGGGTGTTGCCGTTGTTGTCCTGAGTCAGGAGGTGGTCGCGTCCATGGGCCTGAGGCTCTCCAAGCAAGGCGCTCAGGACATTGACGCTGTCTGAACAGGCGCCTTTTGGCAGGGGGACACCGGCCAGGGCTGCCATGCTTGCGGGCAGATCAATGGTGCAGATCAAGGCATCGCTGACTCCAGGTTTGATCCGGCCGGGCCAATGAGCGATGAAAGGAGTGCGGGTGCCTCCCTCCCACACGGTGTACTTTCCGCCGCTGAATGGACCTGCGGGACGGTGCCCGCCATTGCGTTGCACTGCATCGTCGCGGTAGCCGTCGTCGAGTACCGGGCCGTTGTCCGAGCACAAGAGGATTAGGGTGTTGGCTTGCTGGCCGCGATGCTGCAGGATTTCCTGCAGCCTGCCCACACACCAGTCGAGTTGCGCGATGCTGTTGCCCCGCGGTCCGAGCGTGGATGCTGCCTTGAATCGCTCATGGGGCAGGCGTGGCACATGCAGATCGTGGCTTGCAAACAGCAGGAAAAATGGGCCGCGTTGTGCGGCAATCCAGCTTTCGCAGCGCTGCATCCACTGGTCGGCGAGGTCCTCGTCGCGGAACCTTGCTTTGCTGGCACCGCCATAAAACCCAATGCGACTGACGCCGTTGTGAATGGTCTGGTTGTGCCCATGACTCCAATCCATCTTGAGGCTGGCCCGTGCCGTCAGGCCAGTCGGCTGCTGTTGGCCTGCTGGAAGGCGCTCCGCGAGCCACAGCGGGTCGGCGGGGTCGAGATGTTGCACTCTGCGATCCAGCACCAGCACCTGCGGCACACGGTCATTGGTGGTTGGCAGCAGGAAGGCATGGTCAAAGCCAAGTTCCAAGGGGCCCGGCTTGAGCTCGCCACTCCAATCCGGCCGTGGAGAGCCGAGGCCAAGATGCCACTTGCCAATCACGGCCGTGGCATAGCCTCCCTGCTTGAGCAGTGAGGGCAAGGTGACTGTCCCCGGAGCAATCAGGCATGGCCCGTCGGGAGGTGCGACGCCAGTGCCCTTTTGCCGCAGCGCGTAGCGTCCTGTCAGTAGGGAGAATCGCGTCGGGGTGCAGGTGGAGGCTGAGCTGTGAGCCTGAGTGAAGCGCCTGCCCGCCATGGCCAGTGCGTCAATCCTTGGGGTCTTGACGCCCTTGGCGCCCTGCACACCAATGTCGCCGTAGCCCAGGTCATCGGCCATGATGAGCACAATGTTGGGTTTTGCAGGTTGGGCCTCGATGGAGATCGAGAGCAGAAATGAGAGAATGATGGGGCTGCAACGCACGGCGGCAAGAGTGATGAACCATGATCCCGTGCAAGGTCAAGCCCGCAGCTTTTCGGTCCAGCGGACTGTAAGATTGGCGGGTTCCATGCTGTTGTTTGAGTCCCTATGAATGTTTCCGTTTGTTGTCTTGCCTCTGTTGCCTGCTTGAGCTTCGCCGTTGGTGGTCAGGCCGTGGAGTTTGAGAAAATCACCCTGACTCAGGAGTTTGTGGCTGAGGGCGCGCATTTTGCGGACTTTGACCACGATGGCCACCACGACATCTGCGCTGGAAGGTTCATCTGGAGCGGCCCGGACTTCAAGCAGCGCCGCAGTTTCGCGCCGAAGTTCGAGAAGGAGCCTTACGATCCGGCAAAGGGTTACAGCGACTTTTTCCTGACCTACACCTACGACTTCAACAGCGACGGTTGGCACGACATCCTTGCCTTCTCATGGCCAGGCAAGGAGACCTGGGTTTTTGAGAATCCTCAAGGTGCCGCGGGAGATTGGAAACGGCATACGATCTTTGAGGTCACCGACAATGAGAGTCCAACGCTTGGCGACATGAACGGTGATGGCAGACCCGAGCTGATCTGCCACACCAGTAGCGGCGCCCAACCCTCCAAGGGCGGCCGCCTAGGCTTTGCCCAAATTGACTGGGCCACCCCCTTTGCGCTCGCGAAGTTTGTCCCCATCACGCTGCCCAGTGACGCCAATGACAAGAAGTACTTTCGCTACACCCACGGCTATGGGTTTGGCGATGTCAACGGCGACGGGCGGGCGGACATTCTCGACAAGGAGGGGTGGCGCGAACAGCCGCAGAGCCTTGCGGGCAATCCGGAGTGGAAATTTCACCCCCAGCCCTTCACCAAGGAGGGCATGCGCGGCGGCAGTTTCATCCTGGTTTACGATGTCAATGGGGATGGGCGCAACGATGTGATCAGCGGTTACGATGCCCATGGCTATGGGCTTGGTTGGTTTGAGCAGGGCAGGGACGGCGGCTTCACGCGCCACGATCTCATGGGGGCCAGCGAAAAGGACAGTCCGCATGGCGTCAAGTTCAGCCAGTTGCACGCCATGCAGTTGGCGGACATGAACAACGACGGTGTGTTGGATCTGGTGACAGGCAAGCGGCGCTGGGCACACGGGCCGCTCAAGGACGATGAGCCGATGGCCGCTCCGGTGCTTTACTGGTTCGAGATCAAGCGGGATGGCAAGGGCGGTGCGCAGTTCATTCCCCACCTCATTGACCAAGCCAGCGGTGTCGGCACGCAGGTGACCCCGGGAGATGTGAACCGCGACGGTCTGCTGGATGTGGTGGTGGGCAACAAGATGGGTGTCTTTGTCCTGTTGCAGAAGAAATCCGGCGCCTAGGTCGCAACATTCTGTCTGGACAGACCATCGTTCATGGCCGGATAGCTGCCAAGCACCCTGTGCGAGATTCCTTGGCGGCTGAGGTCTTCGAGGCATCCGCGAAGAGGGTCCACATCGGCGTGGCCGCTTAGCTCGACAAAAAAGGTTGCGGGGCCGTTGCTGCTTCGTGGCTGGCGCGTTTCGAGGTGGCGCACTTGAATGTCGTGGCGGGCAAACTGAAGCAGCAAATTGGCCAAGCTGCCGACGCGGTCGCAGGCCTCGATCATTAGCATGCTGTGATCTTGTGCGCTGGGCGGCCCGCAGCGCGGCCCAAGGATGATGAAGCGGGCCTGACTGTTGCGCTCGGGTGGGCTGCCGGCAAGCACGCGCAGACCGGCAAGTTCTGCGGCGAGTGGAGTGCCAACCGCCGCGCAATCCGCTTGGCGGGTGGCGGCTTCGACGGCGAGGTTTGAGGATTCGCAGGGCTGCAGCAACGCAGCGGGGAAGCGTTGCATCAACCAGGGGCGACAGGTCTCCAAGGATTGGGCGCTGCCAAAGATGATTTTCGGGGCGACCTGTGCGCTTTGTGCCATGACCACCATCTCCAGGCTCCATGGTATCTGGGCATAAATGCGAAGCGCAGAATCGCAGAGGTGGTCCAGGGTGTGCTCGACGACTCCCTCGTGGCTATGCTCCAAGGGCAGCACGGCATAACTGGCGTCACGCGCAAGCACACGATCAAAGCAGGACTCCACACTGGGCTGCGCAAGGTACTCCACGCTCTGCCCAAATTTGCTGATGGCGACCTGGTGTGTCCAGGAGCCCGCAGGGCCGAGGTAGGCAATGCGAAGGTTGTCTTCGAGTGCCAGTGCCGCGCTCATGATCTCCCGGAAGATCGCACGAATTCCGCGCTCCGAGAGCAGGCCGCCACAGCGCTGATTGTACTGGGCCAGACGCTTGAGCAGCGACTCCTCTCGGCAGGGCACATAGATGTCGAGATCGGCCCGCTTCTTGACCTCGGCAACCTGCAGCACCAGCGCGGCGCGCTGGTTGAGCAAATCAATGAGCTGCTCGTCCAAGGCGTCAATGCCTGCCCGAATCGCTTGCAGGTCAATCTCGCCGCTTGAGGATGGAGTGGCTTCGCCCATGGTTCTCAGGCATTCCCTGAATCTGTGGCGGCGTCGTGGGACGCCGGATCCTCGTTGGGCGTGGAGCCCTCCGCGGCAGGGGCCTGGTCAGCGAGGGAGAGTTGAGTGTCGGTTGGCGCGGCTGCAGGCTGTTCGGCCTCAGGGGTGGGAAGGGGAATGCGACGAAGCTCCTGAGCGTTGGGCAATTCGTCGAGGGTGTTGACCGCGAAGTGCTCGAGGAAAGACTCCGTGGTTCCGTAGAGGATCGGCTTGCCAGGCAGGTCTGCACGCCCTTCGATTCTGATCAGCCCGCGCTCCACAAGCATCTGCACCATGGCATCCACGCTGACTCCGCGCACTGCCTCAATGCCAGCTTTCGTAATGGGCTGACGATAGGCCACGATGGCGAGGGTTTCCAAGGCGGGCTGAGAGAGCCGCTGGATCCGCTTGCCAGGGAACAGAGCGCGACACCACTCCGCATAATCGCTCTTGGCGCAGAGTCTCCAGCCCGCTGGACGCTCGGCAATGGTGAAGCTGCGCTGATCGGCTTCGTAGTGGGCGATCAGGCGGTCAATGGCGCCGCGCACGGCTGCCTCATCAGTCTCCAGCAGGCTGAGGGCGTAGGGCGGAATCTCTGAGGCTTCGCTGGCGGCGTCGCGGATGTCCTTGGCGGTGTCCACAATAGCCTGCCGCATCTGGGTCAGACTCAGGGGCTCCTGGGTCGCAAACAGAAGGGCTTCAATGATGGCGGTCAATTCCATGGGCACGCCATCCAAGGCGAGACCGGCAGGGCCGTCAAGACAGGTTATGGGGCTCCTGAGCATCGGTTTGGCCCAGGGGCAGGCTGGCACTCTGCACGAAAAGGCGGCCAGTCGTTGCAAAGGGCAAAGATCAGGGGCAATGCTGGCCTGCCCATGTCACCCAACCGCCTTATCCTTGGCACTCGAGGCAGCGAGCTCGCCCTGACTCAAACCGCCACAGTGACCGCCCTCCTGGCTCAGGCCCATCCAGGGCTTGGGATCGAGCGTGAGATCATCCAGACGACGGGGGACCGCAGACAGGATCTGCGCTTTGCCCAGTTCGCCGAGGTCGCCCAGGTGGACAAGGGTATCTTCATCAAGGAGCTGGAGCAAGCGTTGGCGGAGGGGCGGGTTGATGCCGCTGTTCACAGTCTCAAGGACTTGCCCAGTGAGCTTGCGGCGGGCTATGCGCTCGGTGCCATTCTGCCCAGGGCTGATGTTGCCGATGTGTTGGTGTCCCAGCGCTGGTCTTGCCTTGCGGAATTGCCGGAGGCGGCGCGGGTGGGCACCAGCAGCGTTCGCCGAGCGGCACAACTTCGATGGCTGCGTCCCGACTTGGAGGTCGTGGAGATCCGGGGCAATGTTCCGACCCGCGTTCGCCGGGTGATGGGTGAGGATGGCTTGGACGCGGTGCTGCTGGCCGCGGCGGGGCTGCAGCGCCTCGGGCTGTGGAACGGGCAGGGCATCGAGATGGATGGTGTGCACCTGCACGCCCAGCGACTTCCCGTGGAGGAGTTTTTGCCAGCGGCGGGGCAGGGGGCCATTGCAGTCGAGTGCCGCGCCGTGGACCAGCAAACCCTTGCTCATCTGGCGGCGATCCACCATCAACCCACGGCGCTGTTGATTCGCGCCGAACGCGAGTTCCTCCGCTTGTTGGGGGCGGGTTGCCAGACGCCAGTGGGCCTGCGGACCTGGATGGATGCGACAGGGCTTGGCATGGCCGCAAGGGTGTTTGATGAGTCCGATCTCGGCGCAAAGCCCCTTGAGGGGCAGGCGATTGGTTCGCCAGATGAGCCTGAGGCGCTGGCGTCTTCGCTGATCGCCCTTCTGGGCCTGCAGCGCAAGGGCTGAGGATGGGTTGTACCCTTGGGCGCTTGCCAGGCGTAACCCTCCGATGCCCAAACACGGTGTGGTGATTCATTGGTTTCGCAAGGATCTGCGCCTTTGCGACAATCCTTCGTTGTGGGCTGCGAGCCGCGAGGCGTTGCAGGTGCTGCCCGTGTATGTGTTGAGCCATTGGCGCGGCCAGCACGATTGGACCGGTCCGAAGCGGCAGCACTTTTTGTGTCAGTCACTGGCCTCACTTCGAGGCAACCTGCAGAGCATTGGCAGCGACCTGCTGCTGCGCTGTGGTGACGCTGTTGAGGAGCTTGTCAAAGTGGCGGTGCAGGCCAAGGCCGCTGCCATCTATTTCAACCGCGACGGCGACCCCTATGGACGGGCCTGCGAGGAGCGTCTGAAGCAGCGCTGTGCCACGCTTGGCATTGCCTGTTTTGATTTCAAGGATCGCTGGATGCACGACCCCAGTGAGGTGCTTACCGGCTCGGGCGGCCCCTATCGCGTCTACACGCCCTACAGCCGCAATTGGCTTGCGCTGGAGAAGGATCGGCCCTTGGGCAAGGTGAAGTCGCTGGGTCCGGCCCCAACCTGCGAAAGCCTGCCTTTGCCGGAGTTGAGTCATTGGGGTTTGAAGCTTGAGGGCAGCGAGCAGATGCCTGAGGGTGGCGAGCGCGCGGCGCGAAAACGGCTGGATGCCTTGCTCAGTTCTGAGCTGCTCTGTGGCTACGGGGCCAAGCGCGATTTGCCTGCCGAGCCCGGGACCTCACGATTGGGGCAAGATCTCCGCTTTGGGCTCCTGGGCATTCGGGAGTTGTACGGGCGCTGTGTTGAATTCGCTCAGGCGGGTGGCAGCGCTGCGGTTCGGGCCTCAGTCCACACCTACCTCAAGGAATTGGCATGGCGCGAATTCTATGCCGCAGTGCTTTGGTATTATCCCCAGGTCTTCGAGTTGGAATTCAACGCGGAGTTTCGCGGCATGGAGTGGCCGGGGAGTGTTGAGGATTTTCAGCGCTGGTGTCAGGGCCGCACTGGATTCCCCATTGTCGATGCAGGCATTGCAGAGCTTCGCAGGACCGGGTTCATGCACAATCGGGTTCGCATGATCGTTGCCATGTTTCTCACCAAGGATCTGCATTGCGATTGGCGCTGGGGGGAATCGTTTTTTATGCAGCACCTGCTCGATGGTGAGAATGCCAGCAACAACGGCGGTTGGCAGTGGAGTGCGGGAACAGGGGCGGATGCCGCCCCCTATTTCAGGATTCAAAACCCATGGAGCCAGACGAAGCGGTTTGACCCGCAGGGCTTGTACATCAAGCGGTGGTTGCCCGAACTGGCAAAGGTGCCAGCCGCCGAGTTCCTTCAGCCGCCGGCCAGCGGCAGGCCATTGGTACCCGGATACCCGCTGCCGATGGTGGACCACGCCACCGAACGCAACCGCACGCTGGCTCTTTTTGCCAAGCACCGCCAGCAGGGGCGCTGAGAGAGAGGAGAGGTCCAGGCCTAGTCCAGTGCGATGGCGCGGGGAATGGCCTGTGGTGCGGTTCCCACCAGCATGGCGCAGTTGCCAACCCGCCACTGGTATCCCATGCGGAATGGCATCGCAGGGGCCCCGAGGCTGCGGTAGGCACTCCGCACATCAGCCTGCTCGTACCCCTTGAACATCTCGATGGGGCCGATGTAGTTGCCGAACAGTGACACAAACCAGCCTGCCTTGAGCATCTCGCGCATCGGCACTCCCGTGTCGTCCTCAACGATGTGATTGCAGTGGCCGAGCAGAAAGTTGCGGGCCGACGAAAAATCACTGTTGTGCAATAAATAGGAGGCAGCCTTGATCAGGGCGTTTCCGCGTGGCTTGGATTGACAGAAACGGATGAAGTTGGGGCGCGAGGCAATGCCGCCGTTGGACAGGTCGCTGGAGAAATAGTAGAGATCCTGGTCGCGGCCATGGGGCCCGCGGAAGGTCAGGTGCACGCCTGGCACCTTGGTGACCTCGGCGACGAGTTGCCCCTGGTCGTTGAGATGAACCAGTTCCGCCTCCTTGAGTGTGCAGCCTGCCCTTGAAAGGAAGACCATCATGATGGGCAGCGTTCCATTGAGCTGCGTGGCGCGCAGATCGGTGATCATGTCCAAGGTGCGAAAGAAGCTGAAGTTCAGAATGGTGCTGAGGGATTTGCGCAGATTGAAAAGCGCGCTGGCGCGCGTGCTGGCACTCAGCGATGCCACATCTGGAATGCGACCCACGGGCTCTTGACCACAGAGGATGTAGGTGCTGGCCTCAGGGTAGTAAGCCTGGGCGTAGAGCATGTCTGGTCCACTGAACAAATAATAGAGAGGGGCGTTGCTGCGATGAATGTGCCCCAGTGTTCCGGGCATCCACTGCCGGATTGGCGTCAGTTGTTTGACCTCCAAATCCTGCCAGGCCTTTTGAAATTCGTCGGCGTGCGCCTTCCAGTTGGCATCCTGCTGAAGCTGCGAGATGGCAGGATCCTTGGAGGCAAACCCAGCGAGGAACTTGGCCTGATCGTCGAGCGTGGCAGCGGAGAGTGTGGAGCCCAGCAGAAGGGCGAGCGAACAAAGCAGAAACAGACGAATCATGTGGTGATGGCGGGAGCAGGAAGTTCTCGTTGAACCTGGTGCTGGCGATGGCCGAACCCAGGGCCGCCAAGAGTGGATAGGTCAACCCGGCCTTGCAAGCGTGCAAAAAGCCCGGGGTGAACTTTTTGTTCTGGCAGGGAGGCCTCTGGGTAAAACTGCATCGCATTGCACTCCACACCCGCAATCGTTCCGGCGTGGGCCGCCAAGCGCACATGCGGCACCATCGCCAGCATGGGATTGGTCAGGTCCTGAACCATCAGGGGCATCCCGTGAGCCTTTGCCCAGCAGAGGCTCAGCAGCGCGCCAGTCTGTGTCTTGCAGGTTTTCAGCGCCACCGCACTCCACCCCAGGCTTCTGCCAAGTCTGACATGACGCCAGTCGTGCGCGCTTTCATCGAGAAACAGGGGCTTGCGTGCAGAGACACTGCGCACATCAAGATGGTGAGCTTCAAGCTCATAGGCAAAGGGCTGTTCGATGTACAGGGTGCGGGCGTAGGCCTCGGGGTCCTCGTCCAGCAGGCGATCCATGATCGCATTGACATATTCTGGCTCGGAGACGGTGCAGTTGAAGTCCACGCTGAGCCACTGCACGCCGAGGGGAAGGCTGATCCCGGCCACACGACGGATGCGCTGATAGTCCCAGTCGCTGTCGTTTCCGCGCAGCTTGATCTTCAGGCAACGCAAACCATCCCGGCGGATCCAGTCCGCCAACAACACGGGATAGCCGTCGGCGGGTTCATTGCCACGAAGGTCCGATTCGTCGAGGGGATCCACGCCTCCAACCAGATGCCAGACGGCAAGTGACTTCGCAGGGTTCTTGACGAGGTAGTCTGAGGGGTGGCGGCCCTCGAAGTGAACTCGGGTACTGTCTGGTTGCAGGAAGCTGGCGAGGTCGCGGTTCAGGTGCTGCGGTCCATAGAGTTGATAGATGTCGGCATTGAGCAGCACTCCGAAGGCATCGTGGATCGCGATATCAAAGGCGCTGAACGCCACCAGCGAGGCCAGGTAGGGCATGGCTTCGCCCTCATGTCGCTCGTTGTGGCGGGCCGTCAATTGGGCCAATGCGCCCTCAATGAAATCCGAGCCGATCTCGATGGGATGGCCGGCCAGGGCGCACTGCGTGAGTGCTCCGGCGATCTCGCAGGACACGGTTTTCATGCGCTCCAGGCGTTGCGAGACCGGCAGACTTCCTGGCCAGACCCAGGAAACGCTCAGTGGGGTTTCACCCCAGCCCTTGGCGCGGTGGCCGGCGCGATCTTCGACCTCGACGCAGACGCGAAGGCAAAGCGCCTCGGTGACGGTCTCTGGCCCAAACTTCAGGGGCACGCGCATCACCACTGGCAGGAAATAGACTTGGGCCGCGATGACGCGGATGTCGCTGGATTTCATCGGCTCAGACTGCCCTCAAAGCATCTGGCCTTCAAGAGCCTGAACTTCCTTTTTCACCAGGGCTCCCACCCGGTGCTTGGCCAGGTAAACCTGGGCCGCATTGATGCCGAGGGCCTCACTGGTTTTCTTCACCCCCCAGCCCTTCATCACATAACAGTCAAAGATTTGGAACTGTCTCGGGGAGACCTTGGCCTTGACCCTCTCAAGTGCTGCGGCGGTGATGTTGTCGCGCCACTCCTTGTCCCAGATGCTCTCGAGCAGATTGTCCTTCTCGTTGGTGAGGCGATCCAGTGCCAGATTGCTGGTCTCCTCTGAGTCGCTGTGGCCCTGGTCGGCAAGGGATGGCTGGCGCTTGCGGGCGCGAAACACATCCAGCACACGCCAACGGGTCATCTGGAGCAGCCAAGCTTTGAAGCTGCCTGCCCGAGGGTCGTACTGCCCCTTTTGAACTTGTCGTGCAATGGCAATGATGGTTTCCTGAATGACATCGAAGGCTTCCTCGCGGGTCAGGCCGGCCTTGGTGGCCACGCTGTAGATCAGCCGCCAGTAGGTTTGGTAGAACTCATTCCAGGTCCGCTGGTCCTCCCAATTGTTGAGGCGCTCGATCAGGGACTTGCGGGTTTTTTCCCACAAGCCCTTCTCTTTTTTGACCTCTTCAGGGATTTCGGGTGCTTCCTCCATCGGCGGGCACTGTTTGTGCGCTGGTGGCTCCTGTCAAACCGCATTCCCACGGATCACGGACTTTGGGCTACCCCGAGAGCCTTCTCGGTGGCGGTGAAGTCTTCTTGCTGCGAATGTCTGCGCGTTTCAATCGTATGCATTCCAGATGAGCTCCATACGCCTCGCGTGGTTTTTAACGACGGCCCTGTCCGGTCTTGGCTTGGCCGAGGACATCCGTGCCCAGGTCGTATTCAATCGGGACATCAGGCCCATTCTCGCCGATGCCTGTTTCCATTGCCACGGACCAGACCCCGGATCGCGCAAGGCCGGGTTGCGGTTGGACACTCGCGAAGGTCTGTTTGGGGGTCGCGATGGTACAGTTCCCGTGGTGCCAGGCAAACCACAGGTGGGTTCTCTGTTGCTGCGCATCCGTAGCACCGACCCTGATGAGGTCATGCCGCCACCTGAGGCCCATCGGCAGCTGAAACCTGCCGAGGTTGAGCGGATTGAGCGTTGGATTGCGCAGGGGGCGCTCTGGCAGCCGCATTGGAGTCTTGTCGCCGCGCAACGGCCTGTGCCGCCGCCGGTTCGCCGCGGGGACTGGCCACGCAATCCGCTGGACCGTTTCGTGCTCGCAAAGCTTGAGGCCGCCGGGCTTGAGCCTGCTCCTGAGGCCGATGCCCTGACCTTGCTGCGGCGCCTCTCGTTGGATCTCACTGGCCTTGCGCCGCCGGTCTCGTTGGTCCAGCGCTTCGAGGGAAAGGCCACTCTCAGCGATGATGAAGTGGGCCGGTTGGTGGACGATTTTCTCAAGTTGCCGGCCTATGGCGAACATCGCGCCCGCTACTGGCTGGACGCCGCGCGCTACGGCGACACCCACGGTCTGCACTTCGACAACTACAGAGAGATGTGGCCCTACCGGGATTGGGTGGTGCGCGCCTTCAACCGCAATCAGCCTTATGACCAATTCAGCATCGAGCAGATCGCTGGTGACCTGCTGCCCAATCGAAGCGACGAGCAACTCATCGCCACCGGTTTTCAACGCTGCAACATCACCACCAATGAGGGTGGCACCATTGACGAGGAGAACCTCGCCAACTATGCGGTGGACCGGGTGCAGACTCTGGGTTGGGTTTATCTGGGGCTGACCACCAACTGCGCACAGTGTCACGACCACAAATTCGACCCCATCACGGCGCGCGACTTTTATTCGCTGGCCGCATTCTTTCGCAACACCACCCAACAGGCCAAGGACGGCAATGTGAAGGATGGGCGCGGTCCGGTGTTGGTGATTCCCTCGGAGGCGGATCGTGGGCGATGGCAGGAGATCCCCGCTGCCATTGAGATGGCGAGAAAGGCTCGCGAGGACCGTCGTCGCGATGGCTCCAGCGAGTTCGCCGCATGGCTCTCGGGGCTTCAGGGCCCGAGCCTACGCGCGGGTTTTGAATCGTGGGGCCAACTGTTCTGGGCACCCCTGGATGATGGCGCTGGCCATTTGCCGAGGGCATTGGTTCCCTCAGGGGGCCAGTTGCTCGGAAGTGCGGTTGGGCAGTGGCTGCCGAAGGCGGTTTTTGGGCCTGCGCCGCAACTGGGTTCCGGGCGCGGAATTGCCTTTGAGAGAGGCGGAGAGTTGCAGTTGGGCAAACCCTTCAGTATCGCGGCATGGATCAAGGCTGGGCGTGCGGATGTCAGCGGCGCGGTAGTTTCGCGAATGGATGAGAAGCAGGGTTTTCGGGGTTGGGATGTTTGGCAGGAGAAGCGCTCTCTGGGGGTTCACTTGATTGACCAGTGGCCGCAGCGGGCGCTGAAGGTCGTCACTCGGGATCCTGTGCTCAAGCCCGGCCAGTGGCAGCATGTCACGGTGACCTGCGATGGAAGTGGCCGGGCGGAGGGAATCAGTCTCTATGTTGACGGCAAGCTTCAGCGCCGGGCGCTGGTGCTCAATAACTCGCTTCCCTCAGGAGCGGACATCCTTGCCAAGACCGCGTTGCGCGTCGGACAGCGCAGTCAGGGATCGCCCTTCGTGGATGGGTCGGTGCAGGATTTGCGTTTGTTTGATCGCAGTCTCACCGAGTCTGAGGCCCTGCGACTGCAGGTGGTTCCAAAGGTTCAAGCCGCGCTCTCCCGTCTGCGCAAGGCACCCAAGGCTGCGGATCGCGACCAGTTGTTGGACCACTACCTTGCCACGCGGGATGCGCTGGCAGAGGCACGATCGGCAGGTGGCGCTTTTGGAGCAAGAGCGCGCAGAGATTCAAGGCCGCAGTGCCGTGACGCATATTCAGCAGGAGCGACCAGGGAGTGAACCCAAGGCCAATATTCTCATGCGCGGTCAATACGACCAGGTCGGCGAGGAGGTGAGGGCAGAGGTTCCCGCCGCACTGGGCCGGCTTCCCAACGATGCGCCACGCAATCGCCTGGGTCTGGCGCGTTGGTTGGTCAGTGCGGAGAATCCGCTGACGGCACGGGTCGCGGTCAACCGGTTCTGGCAGGAGGTTTTTGGGCAGGGTCTGGTGCGCACTCCGGAGGATTTTGGAATCATGGGCGCGGCCCCCACTCATCCCGAGTTGTTGGACTGGCTTGCTGTCGAGTTTCGCGAAAGCGGATGGGATGTGAAGCGGTTCTTCAGGTTGCTTGTCAGCAGCGCCACCTATCGGCAAAGCGCGGCTGTCACGCCGCTGAAGTTGGAGCGCGACCGCGACAATGGTCTTCTGAGTCGCGGACCCCGGTTCCGTATGGATGCCGAGGTTTTGCGCGATTATGCCCTCATGGTCAGTGGCCTGCTGAGTCAGCGCATGGGTGGTCCCAGCGTGAAGCCCTATCAACCCGAGGGCATCTGGGATGTGGTGGGGTTGCCCGGTGGCGATACCCGCGAGTTTGTGCAGGACAAGGGCGAGAATGTGCACCGGCGCTCTCTCTACACCTTCTGGAAGCGCATGGCTCCGCCGCCCAACATGGAGATTTTCAACGCGCCCAGCCGGGAGGTCTGCAGTGTGCGTCGCGAGCGCACCAACACGCCCTTGCAGGCGTTGGTCACTCTCAACGATCCGCAGTTTGTTGAGGCGGCGCGGGTGCTGGCGCAACGGGCCATGCGCGCGGTGCCCAATGACGACGCGGCATGTCTCCAGTGGATGGCCAGGCGGGTGCTGTGTCGGCCCCTCGACGCCGTGGAGTTGCCGCTGGCCTTGCAGAGCCTGCGGGAGATGAGGGCTTTGTACGAGGACGATTTGAATGCAGCCTCGTCCCTCCTTGGGGTCGGCATCACTGCTGGGGATGCCGACCTCTCCAAGGCGGGGTGTGCTGCCCTGACGATGGTGGCCAACCAGTGGCTGAACCTAGACGAGGTGCTCACCAAGTAGGTCCACGGCTTTTCACTTTTGCTCCCAATTCCATCCATGAACTCTCTCCTTCATCGCCGGGATTTTTTTGCCAGTGGCAGCCATTGGCTTGGCGCCGCCGCCTTGGGAAGCCTCGGCCTCGGCGGGGCATCCGGCGCAGTGCCGGGCCCGCATTTTACGCCGCGCGCCAAGCGGGTCATCTATCTGCACATGGTCGGTGGGCCCGCACAGATGGATCTGTTTGATTACAAGCCGCAGTTGCAGAAATGGTACGACAAGGACCTGCCGCCGAGCATTCGCAACGGTCAGCGCTTGACGACCATGACCAGCGGCCAGGCGCGCTTTCCCATTGCCCCCTCCAAGTTTGCCTTCAGCCCGGCAGGGCAGTGTGGAATGTGGATGAACCGGCAGTTGCTGCCGCACTTGTCACGCAAGGCTGATGAAATCTGCTGGATGCGCTCACTGCACACCGAGGCGATCAATCACGAGCCGGCGATCACCGCCATGCAGACTGGCAATCAGGTCACTGGCCGGCCTTGTCTTGGGTCCTGGGCATCCTATGGCCTTGGCTCAGGCAACGACAACTTGCCCACCTTTGTGGTGTTGGTCGCTACGCCAAGCAATCGCGAGCAGGAGCAGGCGATTTCCGCGCGGTTGTGGAGCAGCGGCTATCTGCCGGGCGAACATGCTGGAGTCTCCTTTCGCAGCAAGGGTGATCCCATCCTGTACATCAACAATCCCCCCGGGGTCAGCAACAGTGTTCGCCGTCGTTCCCTGGAGGGCCTGAAGGCGTTCAATCAGCGTCACTTCCAACGGCTTGGGGACCCCGAGACTCAGACTCGCATTGCCCAATACGAAATGGCCTTTCGCATGCAGGCCAGCGTGCCGGAGCTCACCGACCTTTCCAAGGAGCCCGAGCACATCTTCGCTCTCTACGGTCCGGAGGCGCGCAAGCCTGGCTCCTTTGCCAACAGCGTGTTGATGGCCAGGCGTCTCGCGGAGCGCGGCGTGCGCTTCATCCAACTTTATCACAACAACTGGGACCACCACTCCAATGTGGCTGGGCGCATGCCCAGTCAGTGTCGGGATGTGGATCAGCCCTGCTTTGCCCTGCTTGAGGATCTTCGCCAGCGCGGCATGCTCGAGGACACGCTGGTGATCTGGGGTGGGGAGTTCGGGCGCACCGTTTATTCGCAGGGTGGTTTGAGCCATGAGAATTATGGACGAGACCATCACCCTCGCTGCTTCAGCATGTGGATGGCCGGTGGGGGAGCCAAGGGCGGCATGATCCATGGCGAGACCGATGATTTCAGCTACAACATTGTGCGCGATCCGCTTCACATCAGTGACTTCCATGCCACGGTGCTGCACCTGCTTGGCTTCGACGCCAGTCGCTTGAGCTACAAGTTCCAAGGCCTGGATGGCAAGCTCATCGGGGTCAATCCCGCCAAAGTCGTCAAGGCCTTGGTCGCCTGATTTTGAGCTTTTTCCAGCTTGCGTCTTTGCTTTGGCTGCATGATGGTTCCTGCTCCCGTTCATTCGGGGTTCGGGACGTAGCTCAGCCTGGTAGAGCGCTTGCTTTGGGAGTAAGAAGTCGTGAGTTCGAATCTCGCCGTCCCGACCATCCCCCGTTTAGGCTCATGTCGTCACCACTGCATCAGGCCGTTCTGGGCGCCTTCGAGGCCCAGGGCTGGAGTTTTCATCAGGTGCCCGGTCAGACCGTGGTCGAGGCCGCCTTTGAGGCGCATCACGGCAAGGTTCCGCTGCATGTTCAGTCCCACGAGGAGGCAGGCTTGGTCAGCGTTGTGGCGCAGTGCAGTGTGCGCATTGAGCCCGCGTGGCGAGCCCCAGCCGCTCAGTTGTTGATGCGGGCCAATGAGTCCCTCAACCTTGGTGCCTTGGAGCTTGTCTGGGATCAGGGCAGCGCCTTGTTCCGGGTCGGCAGCCTGTTTCCGCGAGAACAACCTCAGCCGCGTTTGATCGCGGCCTTGGTGCACGCCGCAGTGGCCGAGGTGGATCGCCTCACGCCCCTGCTTGGGGAGATGTGTCGCCATCCCGCCATCGAGTGGGGGCCTGCAGAGATTCGTGCGCTTCTGGCTCGCGAGGACCTTCTGCCTCCGGCTCCGGAGCCCTAAGGTGCCTATTTTGCTTGATTTTTGGGCAGGCAGTCATGGAATGAAACGCCGCGTTGACCCATGCAGTACCTGCTTCACGACTATCCTCAAATCAGCGGACTGCTCTCCCGTGAGGACCTTCGCTCCCTGGTGGAAAACGGCAGCATTGACCCGCGGGGTTGCTGCACCGATGTGCGCAGCCGTCAGGTGCTGCGGGTTGCTGAGGTCCTGCAATTGAACGAGTCGGCTTCTTCGCCTTGGTCAGCGGGCGCGCTGCGCGCTGGCGGTCGCGCTGCCCGCGGCCCCGGCTATCAGGAGTTGGCTCCGGATCAGGACCCGCACTGGCCGCAACCCTCCTCGCCCGCGCCGCGCTCCCGTGGCCCCAGGGACGAGCAGGGGGGCGATGCTCGGGAACAATGGCTGTATTTTTCCCATCCCTCCTGGGCGCATTACTGGAAGGTGGTGGGATTGGCCTTGGCCGCTGAAGCTGGCGCCGTTGCCTTCCTCTCCCGCGAGGAGGGCTACGCCTTGTTTTGTTTTTTATTGGGCGGCACCTTGTTCCTGTGGGCCTTTGTGCGCAGGCGCTGCCACGACTATCTCATCACCGCCGATCGCATTGAGCATCGCTGGGGTCTGCTGGGTCAGAATTCCCGCGAGATTCTCATCCGCGACATCCGCAGCCTTGATGTCAAGCAACGGGGCCTGTCGGGGTTGTTTGGGTTCGGCAGTTTGGAGATCCTGTCTTCACAGCAATCTGGCGCCTGCCTGAGCTTTGAAAAGATTTGGCGGCCACACCGGGTCAAGGAGTTGATCCGCGAGTTGCAGCGTCGTCCGGAGAATGGCTGGGCGCAGGGCCTGATCCAAGGCGGTGGCTCCTGAGTGTTCTTTTTACCGGAAAACCCATCGCCATTGGTTAGAACGGGCCCTTGCAGGGAGTTGGTGTTGCCATGCCCAACTCCCCAGACAGCCGCGTGAGACACCGCGTGTTGGCGATGGCCGCCGTTGTCGCCTTCCTGATGTATTTGGACCGCATCTGTCTGGCCAACATTCTCACCTCAGATTCCTTCAAGGCCCAGGTCAGGCTCGAGGGCTGGCAACTCGACTGGATCAAGGGCGCCTTTTTCTGGGCCTATGCCTTGTTTCAGGTCCCGGCAGGCTGGCTCAGCGATCGTTTTGGCGCGCGTGTGCTCATCACCATTTACATCGCGGCCTGGTCGATCTTCACTGCGGCCACCAGCTTGGCCACAGGCTTTGTGGGCCTGATGCTGGCGCGGCTGCTCTGTGGGTTGGCTGAGGCCGGGTACTACCCGGCGGGCAGCGGCATGATGACTCGTTGGGCCCACGGCTCAGCGCGCGGATTCTCAAGCAGCCTGATTTCCTGGGGCGGTCGGGTTGGGGGCGCTACGGCACCGCTGCTTACGGCATGGTTGATCCTTGCCTTTGGAGATTGGCGTGCTGCTGGCTGGATCTATGGCGGGTTTGGCCTCGCCGTGGCTGCTGCGTTTTGGCTGGTATTCCGCGACCATCCCCGACAGCACCCAGGGTGCAGCGAGGCTGAAATCCGCCTGCTAGCTGAGGGCAGGGGAGAGTTCCTGCCCACTCGGGAGCCACCGCGGCGGTTCCCCTGGGCCGATGCCATGTCCAGTGGCAATCTCTGGCTGGCCAACAGCGTGCAGTTTTTCACCAACATCGGTTGGGCCTTCCTGATTCTCTCGTTGCCGGATTATTTGCGCGAGGTCATCGGCCTGAGCGAGCGCGACAGTGGCATGGTGTCCACAGTGGCCCTGACCATCGGTATTTTGTCGCTGCCCCTGGGTGGCCTTTGCACCGATTGGATCTGTCGCCGCCATGGCAGGCGCATGGGCCGAATGTTGCCCATGGCCTTGAGCAAGTTTGTGGCCGCCGCCCTTTATCTGCTGGCCCTGCAACTGAAGTCTCCCGTGGCCTTGGCGGTGGTCTTTGGCCTGGTGGCCTTCTGGGCGGATTTGGGCTTGCCCGCGATGTGGACCACCATGCAGGACATCAGCGGCAAGCATCAGGCGCAGCTCTTTGGCTGGGGCAACATGTGGGGCAATCTCGGGGCCGCAATCATGCCGCTGCTGTTCAACAAGGTGCTGGTGGTTTACGACCACAACCAGGATCGCCATGAAGGGGTCTGGCTTTGCGCGGCTGCCTTTGTGCTGGCGGGGCTTTGCGCCTTGGCCGTGGATGCCACCAAGCCGGTCAGCCGCGAGCCTGGGGCCGCGGCTTGAAAGATGTTGCGGCCGGTCGGGCGTTGAGAACAGATGCCCACCCGTCGTCGTCTTCTCTCCGCCTTGGCCAGCCTGCCCGCATGGCCTGCGTTGGCTCAGTCGGCGGGTCGGCTCAGCCATCTTGGGGATGGCATGCATTTTGGCCTGGTGACCTACATGTGGGGCGCGGACTGGGATGTGCCCACACTCATCGAGCAGTGCCAGCGCGCCAAGCTCGATGGTGTGGAGCTTCGCATCGAGCATGCTCACGGTGTTCATGCCGGCCTTGATGCGGCGGCGAGGCGCGAGGTGCGCAACCGGTTCGAGGGGTCTTCGGTGACCCTTCTTGGCATGGGCACCAACTGCGAATTCCACAGTCCGCAGAAGGCAGAGGTTGAGCAACAAATGGCGCTGGCGAGGCAGTTCATCCGTCTGAGTCACGACATCGGTGGCAGCGGCGTGAAGGTAAAGCCCAATGCCCTGCCCAAGGGCGTTGAAGTGGAGCGCACGCTGGAGCAGATCGGCAACTGCCTCGCTCAGCTCGGCGATGAAGCCAGCGGCTTTGGCCAAGAGATCCGCCTTGAAGTTCATGGCGGGGTCACTGATTTGGCCCAAATCGCGCGCATCATGGAGGTTGCCAATCGCGACAATGTCAGGGTCTGCTGGAACAGCAACGATGCCGATCTCAAGGGCAGTGGCATTGAGGCGAATTTTGCCATGGTCAAGGCGATGCTGGGTTCGACGGTCCATGTGCGTGAGCTCGATCAGCCGAAGTATCCCTTTGCCAAGCTGATTGCGCTGCTTGCCGCCGAGGACTATGCCGGTTGGGTGCTTCTGGAGGCCAGCAGCAAGCCAGCGGATCGAGGCGCCGCGCTGGCCGAGCAGCGGCGGCTTTTTGACCAGATGCTCACCCAGGCGAGGCGGCAATTGGCCTCCTGAGGCCCCGTGGCGGCTGCCGAGGCAAGGCGCAAGAGGGTTCCTGAGTTCCTCTTTTTTGACGATAGGTCTTTGCCTTTTTGCTGTTTTGGAGAGCCAACCATGAGAGTTCTCCTTGCATTGCTTCTCCTTGCCCCATTGTCCGCCGCGCTCTGCCAAGAGAGGCTAAATGTCCTCTTCATCGCGGTGGATGACCTGCGTACTGATCTGGGCTGTTACGGCGTCAAACATGCCAAGACGCCGCATCTCGATCGTTTGGCCGCCCGCGGCATTGTCTTCGATCGGGCGTATTGTGCGCAGGCGGTTTGCAGTCCGTCGCGCACAGCAATGCTGACGGGGCTGCGGCCCGACAGCACCAAGGTTTGGGATCTCGAGACCCATTTCCGTGAGGCGCAGCCCCATTGCATCACGCTGCCGCAGCACTTTCGTATGAACGGCTACCACACCTCAGGATTGGGGAAGATCGAGCACCACGGTTTTGAGGACGGCCCCTCGTGGAGTGAACCGCGTTGGTTTCCCAGCGGGGAGATGGTCAGTGTGGACGAGAAGGACTGGACGCGGCATCAGGTGACCCGTTTTGCCGGCGTTGGCAGTGAGTTTGCCAATCCGCTCCCAGACCCCGCCAAGCGCAAGGGCGGCAAGCCTGGCAAGAAGGGGCCAGCCTTCGAAGTCAGTCCCAAGCATGATGATGAGTTGCCCGATGGTGCCGTTGCCGCGGAGGCGGTGCGGCGCTTGGCGGCGCTTCGTCGGGCGGGCAAGCCTTTCTTTCTCGGTGTGGGGTTTGTGAAGCCGCATCTGCCCTTTGTGGCTCCGAAGAAGTATTGGGACCTTCATGACCCCGAACAAATTCCAGCGCCTGATTTTCAGCGTCTGCCAGAGGGCAGCGCCGAGTTTGTCGGACATACCAATGGGGAGTTGCACTCCTATCCCGGTGTGCCCCAGGACAATCCCATTCCTGCAGATTTCGCCAAGGCTCTGCGTCATGGGTACCATGCCTGCATTAGCTACACGGATGCGCAGATTGGTCGGCTGCTTGATGCCCTCGAGCGTGAGGGCTTGATGGATCGCACGGTGGTGGTGTTGTGGGGCGATCACGGCTGGCAACTCGGTGAGCATGGGCTTTGGCATAAACACACCAACTTCGAGGCCGCGGTCCGCGCGCCCTTGTTGATTGCCCACCCGAAGTGTGCAGCCGCTGGCAGACATTGCGCGGCTCCCGTGGAGTTTGTGGATGTGTATCCGACCTTGGCAGAGCTTTGTGGTTTGACAGTGCCCAGTGGGCTTGCCGGCATGAGTCTGGTGCCTTATCTTCAACGGCCTGATGCCCCAATGCAGAAGCCTGCCGTGAGCGTTTATCCCCGTTCCTCCAAGGAACACGGCGGCAGTCTCATGGGTTACAGCGTGCGAACCCCGCAATGGCGTTGCACCTTCTGGCGCAAGCGCAATAGCGCAGAGATCGGGTTTGTGGAACTTTACGATGAGCAGGGCGATCCGCAGGAAACCGTCAACCTTGCCAACCGTGCCGAGCATGCGGGGTTGGTGGAGTCACTGAAGCAGCATCTGCCTGCCACCGGCAGTGATGTTGAACCCCAAAAGAGTGGCAAAAAGGTGATCAGCAAATCCAGCGGCAAGGGCTTGCCCGCCAACTCCGATGAGACGCGTGAGCAGCGCTATGATCGCCTCTACCCTGGAAAGGAAACGCTTACGCTACAGGAGTATCTTGCCGCACAGGGCGGGGACATCGGGACCGCGCGGGCCCGCTTTGAAAAGTTCGATCTCAACAGGGACGGCCTGGTCAGCCGCAAGGAGTTCATTGGCGACTCCAGAGGCAAGCCGGCGACCCGGTAGTCTCTGTGCTTGCCGCGCAGCCCGCCGGCCTCATCACTCGAAGTAAGTGTCTTCATGCGAGTAGGGCGGCGCGCAGCAGCACAGCAGGCGAATCGGCCCATGAGCCGTGAGCTGGTGCCAGGAGCCAGCGGGAATGAGGATGGCGTCCCCAGTGCCCACGGCTTGTTGTTCTCCGTCAATCTCCATCAGACCCTGGCCCTCAAGGATGAAGTAAAATTCCTCGCTTTTGCGGTGATAGTGCCGCTGGGTGGCGAGGCCCGCAGGCAGACTGGCCTCAGCAAGGGACTGCTGCTGCACGGGCGCATTGGTGAGGTCGAGCAGGCTGCGGATGCAGCTGCCGTCCTTGGTGGTGAAGGGGACCTGCTTTGCAAGGGAGTTGATTGTCATGGGCGAATGGCCCAATGATGCCGTTCGCGCGCCCGCAATCAAGCCATGCCTACTGTCACTCCTTTCAGCCTCCTGGGCTGCCGTGCCCTGATCACCGGCGCTTCCTCGGGTTTGGGTGCGGAGTTTGCCCGTCAGTTGGCGCCGAAGGCCTCAGCGCTGTGGTTGGTGGCCCGCAGGGTGGAGTTGTTGCAGGGCCTGCGCGAGGAGTTGCAGGCCACCCACCCGTCCTTGATGATCGAGGTTCTGGTCTGTGATCTTTGCGATCCCAGGGCAAGGCGTGAGTTGGTCGAGGGGTTGCGCCAGCGGGCTTGCTCAATCAATGTGCTCATCAACAACGCCGGCATGGGCGATTACGGCAGTGTGGCCACAGCTCAGTGGTCCAAGCTTGAGGCCATGATGCAACTCAACATGCTGGCTGTGGTGGAACTGAGTCACGGTTTGATGCCCCTGCTCGAAGCGCATGCTCCCGCTCGGATCCTCCAGGTGGGTTCTTTGGCCGGCAGCATGCCCCTGCCTGAATTCGCCCTCTACGCTGCCAGTAAGGGCTTTGTGCAGCAGTTCAGCGAGGCCCTGGCCATCGAATGCTGCGCCAGGGGCGTTGGGGTGACCTGCCTTTGCCCCGGGCCAACGGCCACTGAATTCAGCAGGCAGGCCAAGCGGGAACAGGGAGCGGACACGGACCGCCGCGGCCATGGCCTCCTGCGTCAGCCTCCGGCGCGTGTGGTGGCCCTTGCGCTTGAGGGCATGCGCCGTGCCGATCCTTGCGTGCATCCCGGGCTTGCGGTATGGCTGCTGTCCCGTGTTTGCCGGCTGCTGCCCGTGAGTTTGTTGCGTGCGGTGTTGCGCTGGCGGTATCAAAGTCACTGAGCAGTCATGATGCATTCCATTTCGTCTCAGGCCCCGCAGGGGAGTCGCTGGTTGTGGCGCGCTCTCGCTGGGCTTGCGTTGCTGATGCTGGCAGCGCTGCTGACTGCTGCAGTTTTGCTGTGGGTCAATCGCGCATCACTGCGCAATTGGCTCAGGCCCCAACTCTCCAGATGGGGCTTGGAACGAGTGGTGGTGCGTGAGGTCAAGGTGCCTGTGATGGTCGAGAAAAAAGTGGAGGTGATCCGGGAGGTTCCAGTGGCGGATCCGCTTCCCTCGCAGTTTGTTCCCAGGCAGGAGGTGGATGTCGCCAGCCTGTTCAACGGCATTGAAATTGCCACTGAACTGAAGACGCTTCCCGGAGGCTTTGCCAGTCTGGAGCGGCTCAATCCCAAGGCCTATCAGGCGCAATTTCAACTCCAGGTTCGGGTGCCCAGGGCGAATGCCTCAATGGAGGAGCTTTCGCGCATTGATCCCCAGCTGCGCGGGTTGCTTCCAGATCTTCAGGCCATGCTTCCCACGGCGCGAGTTTCGGGTTTTTTTCATCGCCTTTATGAGAACAAGGCGAAGCTGGTGCAGCGCGATCTCACGCGTTTGAATCGTGCACTGGATCGGCACAACTTTTACGATTGTGAAACCATCCTTGAGCTCACCCATCCACAGAGCAGGCGCAAGGCCCTGCTGATTCAGTCCGAGATGGATGTGGTCTGCGACGGCAGTGATGGCGATCGCATGCCTGTCATGCAGGAGGCGATTCACCAATCCGACTATTATCAACCCTTCACCAGCTACGCCTGGGGCAAGCGCGGCAAGGTGCCCAACCCCCTGCTGGGCCGCTGGCAGCAGCGCCTTGATGGTGTGGAGAAACAAATGAAGTCCTCGGCAATGGGCGCCGAAAAGCTCAAGGCGCTTCGGCAGTTGCGCGACCAGCTCAGGCTTGAAATTTCCGACATGAAGTCGCGCAGCAGTCTGGTGGCCGACCTCGATCCGTTCATTGTGCTTTCCCTGGTCTTCCGCGGTCAGGAGCTGCGCAATGCCCACACGCCGCAGATGGGAGACTACGCGGTGGTCATCCACAACGGTCGGATGTTCCCCGCCATCTGCGGTGATTATGGACCCTCTGCCAAGATGGGCGAGGCCTCACTGCTGTTGGCGCAGGCGGTCAACAACAAGGCCACTCCCTACCGCAGGCCGGAGAGCGATTTGCGTGTCAGTTATGTGGTTTTTCCAGGGACGGCCCGCAAGCCCAATGGGCCGCCGGATCTGCTGCTTTGGCAGCGCGAGTGCGCGTCCTTGCTCAAGGAGCTGGGCTGCCCCAATGCCGCTTCCCAGTTGCACGCCTGGAAACCAGAGCCAGTGTTCTGCGGCCCGCCCTGGCCGGTGCCGTCGCTCGTGCAGAGTGTGCCCCCAGCCGCGACGCCACCGTCATCCGGCTCGCGGTAAGCGGATTTCCAGCCATTGGCCTGAGATTGCCGCCCGCTGATCCTCAGGCAGACAGGCCGGGACCAGGGCAAGCTCGCTGCGCCGCAGTTCCAGGCTGTTGAGTTGCACCCTGTCGCTCAAGACGATGATCAGTAGCATTTCGCCTGCGACGCCCAGGATGGCGGGGCCGCTCTTGTTCGCGATCTGGTAGTGCGCTCCATCGAAGATTGGGCCCTTTGTTTGCTGGGCCGAGGGGCGGAGCAAGGGCTGCAGAGCAGGATCGGCGGCCAGCAGCCCCTGCTTGAGGTGCAACTCACGGGGGTTGCCCTTGGAATCCAACCTTCCCCAGTCATGCAGACGGTAGGTGCTGTCGCTGTTTTGTTGAATCTCCACGATCAACAGTTCAGGGCCGATGGCGTGCAGGGTTCCGCTGGGCACCTGCACAAAGTCACCGGCCGCCACCTGGTGTCGCTGCAGGCACTGGCCGATCTCACCGCCCTGCAACGCCTCGTGAAGTTTGAGCCGGTCGGTGCCCGGCCGCGTTCCCGCCAGGAGATACGAGCCCGGCCCAGCGGCAAGAACCCACCAGCATTCCTCCTTGGGTTCGGCGCCGTCGAGGGCATCTTCGCTCCTGGGGTGGACTTGAACTGAGAGGACTTCCAAGGTGTCGAGGATTTTGCAAATCAGGGGGAAGCGCGTCGCGGGATGAGTCAGCATGGCGGTCCCAAAAACGGAGAGGCGGCTTCGGCACCACAGGTCGTGGAGGGTTTCGCAGCCCCGCCATGATTCGGTCAAGACGCTTTGCTGCTCCTCGCGGTCAACCAAATCCCAGGATTCCCCGTAACGAGCCCCATCCTCAGGCAGGGCTCGGCCCAGTTCCGTAGCCAACCTGCGACCACCCCAGGGCCGTTGCTGGGCAAGGGGGGTAAAGCGCAGGATGCGGGGCTCGTCCACTGAGCACGCTTAGGCGAAGCTGCCGAGGCTGGCAAGCGCCCCGGAAAGGGCTACTGCGCAGATGGGTGAAAGATTTGCTTCACAATTCCTTATTGTTCAGCCCCCCCATGTTCGCCACCCGTCTTCGCGTTTGCCTCTCCGCCCTTGCGGCTTGGTGGCTCGTGGGTTGCTCTCAGGGCTTCTACAAGAAATGGGCGGACAAACAGGTGTTCGGCATCCTCAGCGAGAAGAGCGTTGCCCTTGGCAATGACGATGGCGAGGTGCTGCAAAGCATCACTCCCCCCGCGGCTCCGAGTCTCAGTGAGTTGGAGCAGCAGCAGGGGGCTTCCGACTTTCTCGGCAAGCGGGCCTTCATCGAAGAAAACGCTCGTGTGCTGAGTCTGGCGAAGGCTCTGGACTTTGCCCTGCATCACAATCGGACCTATCTCGGCCGCAAGGAGCGTGTGTATCTCAGCGCGTTGTCGTTGACTGCGGTCAGGCAGCGTTTTGGGCCCATCGCCGACGGCGGCGCCTTCGCTCAGGCGGATCACACCCGCCAGTTGGCTTCGGTCAACGAGACCATCCGAAGCACTTCATTGACCTCCCGAGGCAATCTTGGAGTGGGGGTCCTTTTGAAGACTGGTGCCCAGTTGGCGGTGGACCTGACTGAGGGCTTCAGCAGATGGGTGGTGGGTGAGGGGCGCAGTCCCTGGTCACCGACGGTTGTGGTTTCCGCCAGCCAGCCTTTGCTGGCAGGTGCAGGGGTGTTGGCAGCGGCAGAGCCTCTGCGGCAGACCGAACGGTTGGTGTTGTACGAGGTGCGTGATTTCGCACAGTACCGCAAAAATTTTGTCGTTGATGTGCTCAGGCAGAGCATGCGCCTGATGCTACTGCGCGAGCAGGCACGCAATCGGTATACCGCCTATCAGTCCTCACTTGCCGCCCTGGAGCGTGAAAAGGCCTTGGCAGCGGCAAATCTGCGCTCGCAGTCCCAGCTCAAGCAGATTGAGCAGGGCAGCCTGAGTTATCATCGCAGTTGGCTTGCCGCAGTGCGCAGTTACGAGGACGCGCTCGACGACCTCAAGATTCAGCTCGGTTTGCCAGTGCGCGAGCGTTTCATCATTGACCCTGCCGAACTCAAGAGGCTTGCAGTCATTGACGGAAGGGTTGATCTCGACGCCCTGGTGGAGGTCGGGCTCAATTCTCGCACTGACCTTCACAACGCGCTCGATCGCCTCGCAGACACGCAGCGAAAGGTCAAGATCTTCAAGCAGGCCACCCTGCCGGGGCTCTCGATTGGTGGCACTTACAGCGTGCAGGGCAATGAGAGGCGCAATGGTGCGGATGCTTGGCCGTCGAACCCCGACCGCCGTCTTTCAGGCATCGTGGATTTGGATCTCAACCTCAACCAGTTGCCAGAACGCAATGATTTGCGCTCGGCGCAGATTGCCGAGCAGGCTGCAGCCCGGGCTTGGGATTTGGCCCAGGAGGAGCTGCGCGGTGATCTTCGCGCTGATTTTCGTGGCCTGATCGTGGCCAGGCAGCAGCATGATCTGGCGATGCAGGGACTTCAGTTGGCCCAAGGGCGTCTGGAGATTGAAGAGGCTCTGATGGCTGAGGGGCAGGGCACCGCCCGGGATATTGTGGAGTCCCAGGATCGTCTCATCGTGGCGCGTGACTTGTTGATTTCCACCATGATCGACCACAACATTGCACGCCTGCAGATGTGGTCCGATGCAGGAGTCCTGGAACTGGGGAAAGACCCAGACTGGGAACGCGTATTAAAACAAGAGAAACCCTGATGGCAACCCCCCCGTCCAGCTTCCGGTTCCGTGCCACTGCCCTCGCTTTTGCCGGGGTGAGCGTGGCGGCGTGGTTGTTTTGGCCGTCTTCTGGGCCAGATCTCGACGCCGTGCCGACATTCCCTGCCACCCGCGGGCCTCTCCAGGTCGCAGTGCTCCAGGGCGGTGAAATTCGCGCACTCCACAATCACGAGGTCAAGTCCGAGATTGAATCCGCGACTAAGATCCTGAGCATCATTCCCGAGGGTTACCTCGTCACCGACGAGGATGTCAAGGAGGGCAAGATTTTGGTTGAGCTCGACAGCACCGATCTCAAGGCCCGGATCGAGGCCCACGAAATCGAGTTCCAGTCCACGGTGGCGTCCTACATCGAGGCCGACGAGGGCCGCGAGATTCAGCGCAGTGAAAACCAGAGCTTCGTCCGCGATTACAAGGAGGCCAGCACCTTTGCCCTGATGGATTTTGAGAAGTATCTCGGCCGCGAGATCGGCGCGAAGATTCTTGAGCAGTCCAACCTGCCCAGCTCGGTGCAGGCCTTGGACCGCTATGTGGAGGTGCTCGAGACCCAGTCCAATGCCGCCCTGGACCCTGCGGTTTTGAAAAATGGTGCCGCAACCAAGTTGGCCAAGGCCAAGACTGCGGTGCACGAGCGTGCTGCCACTGAGCGCATCGAATTTGGGCCCTACCTTCGCAGTTCCGGAGACGGGGAGGCGACCCAGAAGCTTCGGCAGCTTGAGGATGACCTGTTGGTGCGCAAGGCCGAATTGGCGGTGGCCAAGCAGAAGGTTGAGGCTTCACAGCGTCTCCATTCCAAGCAGTTCATTCCCCGCGCTCAGTTGGAAAATGACCAGGTCACCTTCGAGAAGGTCTCGCTGTCGGTGAAGACCGCCACCACCCAGCTTGCCTTGTTCCGCAGCTACGAGTTTGCCAAGCAGTGCGCTCTTCTGCTCTCCGCCTACCGCGAGAGTCTCACCAAGCTTGAACGCATGGTGCGCTCCAATCGCAGCCGCATGGCTCAGGCGGAGACGAGGTTCCAGACCTCGAAGCGGCGCTACGAAGTCGAGATGGCGCAGCGTGAGGCGCTGGAGAATCAGCTCAAGGCCTGCACCATCCGAGCCACTCAGCCTGGGTTGGTGGCCTATGGCGATCTCGATGCCAGCAGCAGCTACAATTACAGCAACAGCATCGAAGAGGGAGCCACGGTTCGCCTGCGTCAAACCATTCTGACCATTCCCGACATGAACCAGATGGGCGTGCATGTTCGAATTCATGAGTCTCAGGTCAAGAAGGTGAAGCTCGGGCAAATGGCGTTGATCCGGGTGGATGCGGAGCCAGGCAAGGTTCTGCAGGGAAGGGTGGCAGAGCTTGCGCTGATGCCAGATTCCTCCAGCAGTCGCTACACGCCCAATCTCAAGGTTTACCCCTGCACAGTTCACATTGAAGGACGCCATGCCTGGCTGAAGCCCGGCATGAATGCCAAGGTGGAGATCATCGTCGACCAGCTCAGCGATGTGGTCTTTGTTCCGCTGCAGTCCATCGAAGTGGAGCAGGACGAGCACTTCTGTTATGTGCGCAATCAGGGCGAGTTGCAGCGCCGCGCAATCAAGACGGGCGTGTTCAATGACGAGTTCATCGAGGTTCGCGACGGCGTCGAGCCTGGGGATGAGGTGGCCCTTGCCCTGCCAAAGAAGCAGGCAGCTGAGGATGCCGCCTCGAAGATCAATGCGGCCCCCGCGAAGGCGCAGGATGCCGTCAGGAAGGGCGATTCCTCGGCGCCGGCAGCACGCAAGGGCGTCGCCGCGGCCCCAAGCAAGCCGGCAGCCTGAGACTTGTCGTGGCCGATCCGATCATCAGCCTGCGGGATATCCGCAAATCCTATGCCATGGGCGACGGGGTCAGCACCGTGTTGCACGGGCTGAGTCTCGACATTTTTCCTGGGGAGTATGTCTGCATCATGGGGCCCTCGGGCTGTGGCAAATCCACCCTGCTCAATGTCCTAGGCTGCTTGGATCAGCCCACCAGTGGCGATTACTTTCTCGGCGGCGAGAATGTGGCCCACCTCGACGACAATGCCCTGTCCGCCGCCCGCAACCGTTACCTCGGGTTCATCTTTCAGTCCTACAATCTGATCCCCCAGCTTACCGTCATGGAGAACATTGCAGTTCCGCTGTATTACCGCGGTGCGCAGGAGCAGGAGATGCAAGAGGTGTCGCGCAGGTTGGCCATTTCGGTGGGCTTGGAGCACCGACTTGGGCATCGCCCCACCGAGCTTTCCGGTGGTCAGCAGCAGCGCGTGGCCATCGCGCGTGCGCTTTCCAACAATCCCCTGGTGCTGCTGGCCGATGAGGCCACCGGAAATCTCGACAGCAAGTCTGGGCAGGAGATTCTCGAACTTTTCGACGATTTGCACCGTCAGGGCCGGACCCTGATTTTCGTGACTCATGACGAGCGCATGGTTCAGCGTTGCACACGGGTTGTTCGCCTGCGCGACGGTCTGCTGGACCGCGATGAGCCAGGCCGGCGGGCATTGGCGGGCGCCTAAGCTTCCCAGCTCTGCGCGCGGGGAGGCGTTCAGTGCGAAGATTTCCTCGACAGGGAAGGGCTCAGCGGCGTTTCTTGTCCAGCCATGTCTGCCTTTTCCCTCCTGTTGCGGCGCCCCGCGGTGTCGGTTTGTCTTGCCCTGGTTCTGGCGCTTGAGTGCGTCGCCTCGCTCCAGGGGCAGTGGCCCCAGGATCACTCCGATCTCAAGGCTGATTCGACAATCCGTTTCGGGGCGCTGGACAATGGTCTGCGCTATGTGGTGATGCCCAACAGCGAGCCCCCCGGTCGGGCCAGTCTGAGGCTATACATGAATGTCGGTTCACTGATGGAGGAGGATGATCAGCAGGGGATGGCGCACTTTCTCGAACACATGGCCTTCAATGGAAGCCGACATTTCAAGCCTGGTGAGATGGTTGAGTATTTCCAGCGCTTGGGCATGGGCTTTGGAGCTGACACCAACGCCCACACCAGTTTCAAGGAGACGGTTTACATGTTGGAGTTGCCCAAGGTCGAGGTCTCCATGCTCGATGAATCCCTGCAGCTCTTCAGGGACAACCTTGATGGCCTGAGTCTGGGGGAGGCGGAGATCAATCGCGAGAGGGGCATCATCCTCAGCGAGAAACTCAGTCGTGACAGCATCGAGTACCGAACGATGCTCGAGGGCTATCGGTTCGCAATGCCCGAGTCCCTCTTGCCCAAGCGGCTCCCCATCGGATTGGAAAGCACCCTCAAAAGCATGGGCCGCGAGCGCTTTGTGGATTTCTATCGCAAGTGGTACACGCCAAGGCGGGCCGTAGTGGTGGCGGTGGGTGATTTTGCCGACCCAAGGTTGGTTGAGGAAAAGATCCGCCGTCATTTTGCCGATGCGAAGGCGGCGCTGCCTGAGAGCGAGGATCCCAGCTTTGGCCGCCTGAGCCTTGGCCGCGGCCGGATTGCCAAATTGCACCATGAACCTGAGGCCAAGGCGGTGGACATCTCGCTGGAGATTCTACGCAACCCAAGACGGGAGAGTGACGGTGCCGCCTCGCGCCGTCGGCGGGTGGTGCGCGACTTGGCCGACAGCATGCTCAATCAACGGCTGAGCAAATTGGCGAAGGCAGAGGCAACGCCGATTCTTGGGGCCGAGGCCTACGCTTACGAGTACCTTGAGTTCGTTGAGGTCACGGGTGCCATGGCGCAATGCGCACCGCAGGACTGGCAGCGCGCACTGACCCTTCTTGAAAACGAGGTTCGTCGCGCGGCGCTTCATGGGTTCACCGCCGCGGAGTTTCGCGAGGCCACAGCCTCCCTTCTCAAGGCGGCGCAGCTTCGGGCCGCACAGGCACCGACACGCAAGTCCCGCGACCTTGCCAGTGGTCTGGTCAACACGATTGCTGCCAAGCGGGTGATCACGCACCCTGCCGATGATCTCAAGCGCCTGGAGTCAGTGCTCGCCTCACTGAAGGTCGAGGAGTGCGCACGGGCCTTTTCAGAGAGTTGGAACAGTGAGGACCTGCAGATTTTCATCGGTGGTAAGCTCAGGCTTGAGGGAGACGCCTCAGCCCAGATCCTTGAGACCTACGCCAAGGCCAACGCCGCGTCCTTGGCGGCTCCCGCGCAGGAAACGGCGGCCGTGTTCGCCTACCGCGACTTTGGTGCGGCGGGCAAGGTCGTCTCAAGATCAGTGGTCGAAGATCTGGGCATCACGCAGCTGGTGCTCTCCAACGGTGTTCGCGTCAACCTCAAGCGCACGGAGTTCGAGAAGGGCACTCTGCGGGTGACCATTCAATTCGGCAGTGGCAAGTTGGAGCCAGGCTCGGAGCGCGCCGGACTCATTGCGTATGCCAATGCCTGTTTCATCGCTGGTGGTCTCAAGGCCCATGACAGTGATGAGTTGCGTCGGCTTTTTGCGGATAAGACTGTGGGCATGGATTTTCAGGTGGGGGACGAGGCCTTTCAACTCAGTGGGCGCAGCACTCCTCAGGATCTGACGGATCAGTTGCAGTTGCTCTGCTCCTTTCTCACTGCCCCTGGTTTCCGCGCCGAGGCTCATCGGCAGTTTCAACAAAGTCTCGAGCCCATGTTCACCGAGTTGGAGCACACGGCGGAGGGGGTAATGGCAAATGTGGTGACGCGTCATCTGCATGGTGACGATCCCCGGTTTGGTTACGGGAGCCTGGAGTCCATGCGTTCGCTCTCACTCACGGACCTGCAGCAGTGGATGGCTGAAGCCCTGGCTTCATCCTACATCGAGGTCTCGGTGGTGGGTGATCTTGAGGAGAAGAGCTGCGTCGAGGCGTTGCTGCGCACAGTCGGGGCCTTGGCCCCGCGGTCAGCTTCAAAGGCTGATCGAAGTGCGGCTCGGGCCATGACCTTCCCGAAGCCCGGCCAGAAGCGGTTCGAGTTCACCACCCAGATCCCCAAGGCCGTGGCCGCTCTGTACTGGCCCACGGGCGACATGAGTGACATTGCGCGCACGCGCCGTCTCATTTTGCTGGCCGCGGTGCTCGACGACCGCCTTCGCCTCAAGGTCCGCGAGGAACTTGGCGAGACTTACAGTCCGGCCTGTTACCATGTCGCCAGTGACAGCTTCAAGGGCTATGGCTACCTCACCGCCATGGTGGAGTGCAAGGCTGAGCAGGCCTCCAAGCTCTCTGCCCTGGTGCGCAGCATCGCGGACGAGCTCGCTCAGGGCAGCATCAGCGAGGACGAGTTCGAGCGGGCGCGCAAGCCCCTGCTTTCCCAGCTTGAGCAGATGCGCCGTGACAATCGGTACTGGGCCCAGAATGTCGTGCGCAACTGTCAGGAGCATCCCGAGCGCCTCCAATGGGCCCGCAGCATGGTTGCCGATGTCAATGGGATCTCCCGCCAGCAGTTGCAGGAGTTGGCTCGGCAGTATCTGGGGGCCGCCCGCGTCAGGCAGGTGGAGGTCATGCCCAAGAGCGAGGCAAAGCCCCAAAAGTGATCGTTGCCATGGCGGTGCTTTCCGCCTAGCAGTGGGACCGAACCCGTTCCCATGAAAAACAAAATCGTTCTCGCGTACTCCGGCGGCCTGGATACCTCCGTTCTGCTGTCTTGGATTCAGGAAACCTACCAGGCGGAGATGATCGCCTTCTGCGCCAACATCGGTCAGGAGGAGGAACTCAAGGGCCTCAATGCCAAGGCCAAGAAGACTGGTGCCAGTAAAATCTACATTGACGACCTGCAGGAGGAGTTCGCCCGGGACTTCATCTATCCGATGCTGCAGGCCAATGCGATCTATGAGGGTCAGTACTTTTTAGGCACAAGCATTGCCCGTCCGCTCATCGCCAAGCGCATGGTTGAAATCGCCAAGGCTGAGGGTGCGACGGCCATTGCCCACGGCGCCACGGGGAAGGGGAATGATCAGGTCCGCTTTGAATTGACCTGCGCCGCTCTCGCGCCCAATCTCGACATCATTGCGCCTTGGCGCGATGAGCGGTTCCGCAACGAGTTCCCCGGTCGCGCCGAGATGATCGCCTACTGCCAGAAGCGCAAAATCCCCGTGCAGGCCAGCGTCAAGAAGCCTTTCTCGATGGATCGAAACCTTCTTCACATCAGCTATGAGGCCGGCATTCTCGAGGATCCCTGGCTCAACGCCGGTGATTTGAAGTTTCGCAATGACTTCACTACACTCTCCGTGTTTCCCGAGGACGCTCCCGACAAGCCGGAGTTTGTGGTTCTCGACTTTGAGGAGGGCCACTGTGTTGCGGTCAACAGCAAGCGCATGGGGCCCCTTCAGGTGATGCGCACCCTAAACAAACTCGGAGGCAAGCATGGAGTCGGCCGTGTGGACATGGTCGAGAATCGCTTTGTCGGAATGAAAAGCCGTGGCGTCTATGAAACCCCTGGGGGCGCCATCCTGCATTTTGCCCACCGTCAAATCGAGAGCCTGACCATGGACCGTGAGGTGATGCATCTGCGCGATGGGTTGATTCCTCAATACGCCAAGCTGGTGTACAACGGCTTCTGGTATGCGCCTGAGCGCCTTGCCTTGCAGGCCCTCATCACTGAGTCCCAGCGCAATGTGACGGGTACGGTTCGCGTGAAGCTCTACAAGGGTGGCATTCACCCCGCGGGACGGCGCAGCCCGGTCAGCCTGTACAATCCGCACATTGCCACCATGGAGGCCGATCCGACCAAGGCCTACAATCAGGATGATGCCACTGGGTTCATCCGCCTCAATGGTCTGCGCCTGCGAGTCAATTCCCAGGTCAACGGCTCGCAGAATCTTCTGGGCTGATTGGGGGTTGGGTCGTGCCGCTCGGCGCGACGGGAACCTCAGTCGGCTCGCCCTCTGAGGTCATAGCAGAGCACCCTCTGGGCCTCGCCGCCAATCAGGCTGCGCTCGTGCTGTTGCACGAGCAGCAGTCCGCGGTGGACTGCTGGCACGCACCAGGTGTTGGTGGCGTAAAACAGTTGGCTGCGGCTGAGTTCCTTCATGCCCTCAGGCTGGAGGTTCAGCCAGTGCAGGCTGCCAATCTCGCCGAGGCAGAGCACGCCCTGTGGCAGCTTGATGAGGTTGGCGCGGAAGATGCTCAATTCCACCGGGCCTGCGCGGCCCATGCGCTGACCCAGTGAGGCGTCTTGCCAGCGCAGGCGTTCGCTCCAAATTTCCTTCCCGTCCTCTGCGCGAACGCAGACTAGTCGCGCCTGGTTTTCGCGCTCGCCGTCAATAGCGTAGAGGTGGTTGCCGATGGCCAGCGGCGTCATCCAGTGGCAGCCCAGGGTCTTGCTGCTCCAAACTTCAGTGGCCTTGAACTCGGCATCGAACTCAAGCATGAGCCCGCCAATGGGTTTGTTTTTGGGATAGGCCGTGCTGATGAATACGCGGTTGCCCACCACCACTGGGCTGCTACCGATGGCTTGGATGTACTCGGGGTCACGCCAGGCGTGGCGGCTGTGCAATTGGCCACTCGTGGGGTCAATGCAAAGCAGGCCCCCGCTGGCTGGATCACTTTCGCCGCCGGCATAGATCAGGATCTTTGGCTTGCCGTGTAGGCTTGCGAGGACGGGGCTGGCGTATCCCGCGCCCCAAGCGTCCACCAGTTTCCAGCGCAGAGTGCCTGTTTTGAGATCAAAGGCCGCAACGCTCGTGCCCTTGCTGGCAAGGACCTGTGCGCGACGGCGACGATCCTCTTCTCCATCGAGCAGCACTTCCTTTCCACCGACTTGAACGATGACTTTGCCCTCATGGAGGAGCGGGGTTGAGCCTGCGCCAAAAAAGTCCTGTGGCACCTGATGGTCCCTGCGCAAATCCAGTCGCCAGAGCAGCCTGCCGTCGTGGATTGCGCAGGCCTGGAGTTGGCTGGTCACGCCGAGGGTGACCACGACCCCCTCAGCAATCGCTGGACTGGTTCGGGGGCCGCTGGCAAAACCGTACCGATCGCGGTACTCAATGGGGTAGGACTGTGTCCAGAGAAGCTTGCCGCTTTCGGCATCCAGGCATTCGAGAACCTCTTGGCCGTCCTTGGCAAAAAACACGAGGGCCCGCCCACCGGCTGCCGCGACGCTGCCATAGCCTTCGCCTGTTGGCCGCTGCCATAGCAGTTTGGGACCCTCTGGGGGCAGTGGCTGCAGCAGCGGCGTTTCAGGACTGTGGAGATTGTGACTGGGGCCAAGTAGGCGGGGCCAATCGCTGGTCACTGCGTTCTTGGCCAGTGGGGCGGCTTGAGTTGCGGGGCTTTGCGCAAAGACTGCGGAGTGGAAGGCGGCACCCCACAAGAACAGCACGGAAAGGCTAGACAGGGAGGAGGAAGGGGTCATAAAGGTCGGGGATGACTCTCAACGCTCGCACACTGCTGGCTCTGGCGGCAAGCCTTCTGATTTGTTCCTGCCAAACCTGTCCTTTTGGCCACAAGGTCACCGCGAAGGGCAAGGTGGAGCATGTTGTTCTGATTTGGTTGAAAAAGCCTGGTGACTGCAGGCAGCGGGAGTCCGTGTTGTCCCAGTGCCGACGCTTCGCCTCGGAGATCGGGCAGATTGGGCACTTGAGTGTTGGCTTTGCACTGCCCAGCGAGCGTCCCGTGGTTGATGACAGCTTCGATGTGGGGTTGGTCATGCGCTTCGACAGCCCGAAGGATCTCGCCGCCTACGAAAAGCACCCGGTCCATGTCAAGGCGGTCGAGGGTCTGCTGAAGCCACTCGCGGCAAAGATTCAGGTGTATGATATTCAGGTTCCTTGATTGGGTCGCCGCGCACATGGCCCGCCTCGCGCTCTAAAGTGGTGGCGGGGCCAGTTTCCTGGGCTCGGGAATGCTGGCAAGGATTCCGCCAGAGAGTGCTGCCATGGCCGCGGCGCAGAGGCTGAGACCTGACAGTGCGCCCCATCGCCAGATCAGCGCGGCGAGGCCTGCGCTGGCCAGTAGTGAGAGAACATTGCAGAAGCTTAACATGGCCTGCAGCGTGCTGCGCTTTGACGGCGGGCACAGTTCCGCAGTGAGGGTGAGATCGCCGACGCGGTCCAAAAACAGGCCCACCCCCAGCACGGCATAGGCCGCATTGAAATCGGCAAAGCCACGGCACAGCGGCAGCCAAAGGCACCAGCCCACGCAGATCAAACGAGAGAGCATGAGGGGGAGTTTGCCGCCGTGGTGATACCCCGCCCAGGCGGCAAGCACGCTGCCTACCACGGTGCCTGCAGCCTGCCAGGTCACGAAATGCCCCTCGTCTGATTCAGGTCGTTGGGTGAGGCCAAGGGCGTGGATGCTCAGGAAGGCCGCCAACATCAAATAACCGGTCCCCAGAAAGCGCACCGCCACCAGTTTGGGCAGCGAAGGCACGGAGGCCAGCATGCTCGGAAGGCTTCTCAGAGTCTTCCAGGAGGTGGAAGTCAGTGCGCCTGCGTTCTCCTGTCTGGGATGCGGAGACTCCCGCATGGGCAGTTGCACTAGCCAAGAGAGGGTGAGTAGCGCGAAGGTGGCCAGATGGAGCCAGCCATAACCGTGGCGACCGGGAAAATGTTCCAGGAGGGTGTGAATGGCCACGCCCGCCCCGATGCCGAGCACTGCCTGCATCACATAGCGGGCAGACCAGCCTGCCGCTCGCCATTTCTCAGGGATCATGCGAGTGACCATCTCCATCCAAGCAACGACGGTAATGCCGCCGAGTAGGCCGGAGAGCAGGGGAGTCAGAACGACCAGTGGCAGCAACCAACGGCCTGCGCCATCCCACAACAACAAGGCAAGCCCGGTCAACAAGTAGGGTAGTCTCTGCAGCAGACCAAAGGTTAGGACCCAGGGCTTGAATCGGTCGAGTCGCTCCACTCTGGGAGCCACGAACAATCCCGCGCAGGCAAATGCAGCCGGCAGCACAACAGGCATGAGCGCAATGATCCACGATGATCCACCGAGAGATTGCACCATTTTCGGCAATACGCTCTCTGGGGCAAGAAAGGCGGTGCCGCCCATGTAGAAGCCGCCTTCAAGGACATGGCAGATCCAGTTGCGGCGAAGATCGCCGTGGCCTCTCGGCTGATGTTGCCCCTTGGCCTGCATCTCCAATTCAGGCCCCTCCGGACTGCGGCTTGGAAGTGTTGACCTGCTGCAGCCAATCCTGAAGGTTGTAGTAGTTCGTGACGCGCTCAATGCGTCCCCCGCGAACCTCGAAGAAGGCGCCAACGCGGAGGCGATAGCGCTGCCCCGCGGCCTCGGGAAGGCCTTCGTCACTGCGCAGGTACTCCCCTAGGATGTAGAATTCAGCGCCGATCCGACTGCCATCCTCATTGGCCATCAGCGCCAGTTCTGTCACCTGCTCCCGATAGCAGTGGTCCATGTGCTGCATGAAGGCAGTGAAGGCCTCCCGCCCAATTTGGGTGCCACCTTGGTTGATGTCATGCACCACCTCATCGGCGAGCAGAGACATCATCTCCGCGCGTCGCCCAGCATTGAAATGATCGTAATAGGACTGCACCAACTCAAGGGCTAGGTTGCGCGGGGACATGGGGAGCTGCTGCTGAAAACGCGGAGTCAGGGGAGGAAGGTCAGTTTGGCGCGCTTGGGAAGGCGTCAGGGTTTGCGCACTTCGACGCCGGCCTCCTTGGCCACGGCTTCCTTCTTGTCCGAGACGGACTTGTCGTCGAGTTGCAGCAGGGGAGGAGCTTTGCCACCTGCGGGCACATAGTGAAGGGCGACGCCGTTGATGCAGAAACGACGCTTGGTGGGCGTTGCCGCCGACACGCTTTCTCCTTCAAAGACATGCCCGAGGTGGGCGCCGCAGCGTTTGCACAGCGTCTCTACGCGGATCATGCCGTGGCTGTTGTCTGCGCGTTCGACGACATTCTTGGCTTTGGAGGCGTCGTAAAAGGAGGGCCAGCCGCAGCCGCTGTGAAACTTCTCCTTCGAGGTGAACAACTCCACGCCGCAGCAAACGCAGAAGTAGGTGCCCTCCCCCTGCTTTTCAAACTCCTCGTATACCTTGCCAAAGGGGCGCTCGGTTCCGGCAGTGCGCGTGACCCGATACTGCTCGTCGTTGAGGCGCTTTTTCCATTCGGCCTCACTGAGTTTGACGGCGGGATTGCTCATGGCAGGCTGAAGGGGGGTGGGTGAAGGGGATTGAGCGGGAAGCAAAGCGCTGACCAGCAGGCTGAGACTCAGGCAGAGAACGAGTTTCATGGCGGTGTGGATGATGCTCTCAACCAACGAGGAATAAAGGATTGATTTTAGCAGATTGGGCCCCAAAAACCTGCCAAATGCGCTCCCGCTGGGGCGAATCCGACCAAGTGGCGCGGCGTGGGGGCAGCTGGTTCACCTGCGGGTGACTGATTGTGAACGAATTGTGATTTTTCTGGTTGAGCTTGACTTTGGCGGCTGGGACTTGCCAGTGCCTGCCTTTGCACCCATCATGAAGCATGATGTCCTTCCTCAGGCGACTCTTGTGTTTCGGTTTGGCCAGTGCGCCGATGTTGGCTTGTGGCAGTGAGCTCGACGCCATTGAGGTCAAGACGCTGTCTGGCGGAAGCATGAAGCTCGGCGATTTTGCCGGCAAGGTGGTCCTGCTGGTCAATGTGGCTTCGCAGTGTGGATACACCAATCAGTATGCGGGTCTTGAGGAGCTGTACAAGGCTCACCGCGATAAGGGCTTGGTGGTCATTGGTTGCCCCTGCAACGACTTTGGCGGTCAGGAACCTGGAAGCGCGGCGGAGATCCAGCAGTTCTGCCAGACTCAGTATCAGGTCAGTTTCCCGATGACGGCAAAGATTGGCCTTAGCAGCGGCACTCACCCGCTGTTTGTTCCTCTTCTCAAGGACGGCGCGGTGCAGTGGAATTTCGAGAAGTTTCTGCTTGGCCGTGATCACCGGCTGGTGCGCCGGTTCGGCTCAGACGCCGAGCCGCGGGGGGGCGATCTGGAGGCTGCTGTCCTCAAGGCTTTGGAGGCCCCATCCACCGCAGCCAAGCCAGTCAAGCCCTGAAGCCACCGCCTCCCCGACATGTCCTGTTTCTCGGCTCCCCCCAGCGCCAATTCTGGCGTGGCCTCGTTGCAGCAGGCGCGCTTGGATGCGTTGTTGCAGCGGGTCTGGGGTCGCCCTGGATTCTATGCGAACAAGCTCAGGGCTGCGGGGCTGTCGGTTGGCAGTAGCCTCAGCCTCGATGATTTCCGCCATCGGGTGCCGACCACCAGCAAGGCAGAACTCGTGGCCGATCACCTCGCGCACCCGCCCTTCGGGAGCCATGCCTTGGTGGAGCCTTCTGACTGCCGCCGCTTCAGCCAGACCAGCGGCACCAGTTGCGGAACACCCCTCATGTGGCTGGATAGCTCGGAGGGGTGGCAGGCCATGCTGCAGTGTTGGCGCCGGGTCTTTGCCGCTGCGGGCCTGAGGGCGGGAACCGACCGGATCTTCTTTGCCTTTTCCTTTGGACCTTTCCTGGGCTTTTGGACTGCCTTTGAGGCAGCAAGCCAGGATTACCTCTGCATTCCCGGAGGCGGCTTGAGCACACAGGCCAGACTCGAGTTGATGGCCCGTGCCCAAGCCACGGTGCTGTGCTGCACTCCCACCTACGCTCAGCGAATGGGGGAGATGATTCGCCAGTTGCCCCAAGAGGTGCAATTGGCCATTCGGGCCAATCTTCGGCGCATTGTGGTGGCTGGAGAACCCGGAGGCAGTGTGCCGGAAGTCCGCGCCGCGCTGGAAGCGCTGTGGGGGGCGCGGGTCTTCGACCATCACGGCATGACAGAGGTCGGCCCAGTTTCGTTTGAGGAGGAGGGCCGGCCCGGTGGTCTCCGCATCATTGAGGAGGCGTATTTGGCAGAGGTTCTCGATCCTGCGACGCTGGCCCCCGTGGCCTCGGGTCAATGCGGTGAGTTGGTCCTCACCACCCTGGTCCGATTGGATGCTCCGTTGCTGCGCTACCGCACCGGCGATTGGGTGCGCAGTGGACGCGACGAGCGGGGATGGTTTTTCGAGGGTGGGATTCTTGGGCGAATTGATGAAATGATGGTGATTCGCGGTCAGAATGTCTATCCCAGTGCCATCGAGGCCGTGGTCAGGCGCCACGGGCAGGTCGCGGAGTTCCAACTTGAGCAGGTGCGAGTGGAGTCGATGGCGGAGTTGCGCCTCTTGGCGGAACCACGGGAAAACGCCAATGAGGGCTGGGCACAGGGGCTTGAGGATTCCCTGCGTGATCAGCTTGGTCTGCGCATCGCGATTGAAGCGCGTCCCCCTGGAAGCCTGCCTCGCAGTGAATTCAAAACCAATCGCTGGGTCAGTCGCCCGCAACAGACGCCTCGTGCGGATTCGTAATCCTCAACACCCATCATCGCCCCCATGCCACTGATTGAACTCAAGGACCTCTGCAAGGGCTTTGCCCAACCTGGTGCCGAGCCCCTGACCCTGCTTCGAAATCTGAATTTCAGCCTCGAGGATGGTGAAAGCATTGCGGTGGTTGGACCCTCGGGTTGCGGCAAGAGCACGCTGCTCAACATTCTCGGGACTCTGGAACGCCCGGATCAAGGCCAGCAATTTTTTGAGGGGCGCGATGTGTTGGCAATGGACGCCCCGTCCCTGGGGGTGTTGCGCAATCAGCGCATCGGTTTTGTGTTTCAGCTCCATCACCTGCTGCCCCAGTGCACAGCCTTGGAAAATGTGCTGCTTCCCACCCTCGCCAAGTCCAGCCCACTCGGGCCTGAGGAGGCCCGGGAGAGGGCAGAGTCTCTGCTTGAGCAGGTTGGGCTATCCCACCGCCTGCAGAGCTTGCCTCACACCCTTTCCGGGGGGGAGCGCCAGCGTGTGGCTTTGGCCAGGGCCCTGATTCACCGTCCAGCGCTTCTGCTTGCCGATGAGCCCACGGGGGCCTTGGACGAGCGCAATGCAGCCCAACTGACGGAGCTGCTGTTGGAGCTGCACCGCGTCCAGGGCATGGCCATGGTCCTGGTCACCCATCACCCCCTGCAGGCGGCCCGCATGGGCCGAGTCTGTACCCTCGAGGCGGGCGTACTGCATTCATGACGCCTTGACGCCGCCCCAAGCCACCGCCATAGAACAAGGCCCATCCCCATTGACGAAATGCCCCGCAAAATCACCTACCGAGACGCCATCCGCGAAGCCCTCGACGAAGAGATTGCCCGCGACCCCATGGTGGTGGTGATGGGCGAGGAGGTTGCCCAGTACAATGGCGCTTACAAAGTCACTCAGGGGCTTTGGGAGAAGTGGGGTGACAAGCGCCTGGTGGACACCCCGATCAGTGAGGCTGGCTTCATCGGCATGGGCATTGGGGCCTCCATGCTCGGAGTGCGACCCGTGATGGAATTGATGTTCTGGAGCTTTTACACGGTGGCGTGGGACCAGATCGTCAACAATGCCGCCATGGTGCGCTACATGAGCGGCGGCAAGATTCACTGTCCGATTGTCATCCGTGGGCCGGCCAACGGCGGCACCAATGTTGGTGCCACGCACAGCCACACTCCGGAGAATATCATGGCCAACTTCCCGGGCATGAAGTGTGTCTGCCCGAGCAATGCCCGTGATGCCAAGGGCCTGATGAAGGCGGCCATCCGCGACAATGATCCGGTGATGTTCATGGAGAGTACCAAGCTCTACGGCGAGGAGTGGGAAGTGCCTGAGAACGGCGAGTTGCCGGAGGGGGAGTTGGTCATTCCTCTTGGTGTCGCTGACATCAAGCGGCACGGCACTGACATCAGTCTCATTGCTCACGGCCGTGCCGTGATCACCAGCCTTGAGGCGGCACGCATCCTGCAGGAGGAACACGGCATCAACGCCGAGGTGGTTGACCTGCGCAGCATTCGTCCTCTCGATGAGGAGACCATTCTCGATTCGGTTGCCCGCACCCACCGCGCCATCTACATCGAGGAAAACAAGCCGTATTGCGGCATCGGAGCTCAGATTGCCTACCGCATTCAACAGGCGGTCTTCGACGAGTTGGACGCCCCGGTCCAGCGCATTTGCAGCCTGGATGCGCCTGCGATCTACAGCCCAGCGCTTGAGCCTGTGCAGTTGCCAACGCCAGAGCTCATCGTGGCCAAGGCGCTGGAGATCTGCTAGAGCGTGATCGGCGATCCGGCACTGCGCAACTGCGCCGGGTTCACCGTGGCCTATGGCTTCTGCGGCAGGGCAAAAAACATCAGGTGTTGCCAGGGAAGGCCGTTGTACTCGCGGTGTAGCGTTAGGCCATTGGCCTGCATTTCCTTCAGGATCTGCGCCCTGCTCATTTTGTGTTCAGGCCGGATCGGCACCTCGGGGTCTTCCTGACGAAATTCCACCAGGGCCAGTAGCCCGCCGGGCTTCAGGGCGGATTTCATCGAGCGCAACATCTTCTGGGGCTTCGCGAATTCGTGGTAAACATCCACCATGAGGATCAGGTCACAGCTTGCAGGTGGTAGGCAGGCCTCATCCTGTTTGCCCACCACGGGCCGCACATTGCGGACCTCTGCCTTACTGCAGCGCTCGCCGAGCATTTCAATCATCTCGGGTTGAAGGTCCACCGCATAGACCAGCCCCTTGTCGCCAACCGCCTTGGCGATTGGCAGGCTGTGGTAACCGTTGCCACAACCCATGTCGCAGACCACCATGCCTGGTTTGAGACCGAGATTGGCCCGCATCTCCATCGTGGATTCCTCCCGCTCGCGCTTTTGTCTCACCAACCAGGCAGCGCTCTGCCAATGCATGGTGCGTGCAATCTGGCGACCCATATAGACACCGGGATCCCGTGGCTCTGCGGCGCCAGCCAGCATCGTGGCGAGGCTCAGGGCTGAGAAGCTGCACATCACAAGCAGGCGGGCAGGGGCAGGGTGCATCACAGACCAACGGGGACCGGAGCCCGAATCTTAGCCACTTGGGCGCCGCTTCCGCTTTTGGCTCAAATCAGCCGGAGTCTGCGGCGCAACAACCATTCGGTCGCCAGCAAAAGCATGATCGCGCCAAACCACCACCAACTCGACCAGAGAATGGTTTCCCGCACCTGCACTTCACGCCGATCCAACGCTTGCAGGATGAGAGGCAACTCCCCGGCCTGTTCTTCGCGCAGGAAACGCCCCCCACTTTGAACGGCCATGGCCTCCAGCAGCGGACGGTTCATCGTCAGGTTGGCCCACTCCTGATTGCCCCCCTGCGCCACATGCAGCGACAGCGTCTGTGGGGAACGAGTCGCTCCAGCAGCAGCGGCCACGGCCACTTGATAGTCACCAGCCTTCAGCGGCGGTGTTTGTGCCCTGTAAACCCCAAAGTGCGTGGGGTCGGGTTCCAGGGCAAGGGTTGCCACATCCCGGCCTTCGTGCATCAAATGAGCCAGGGGTTGCGCATCGCCGCGCAGGTTGCCGCGACCATCCCTGAGTTTCACTCGAATCTCACCGCGCTCGCCGAGTTCGTAGCGGAGACGATCCGTGCCAATGGAGAGCGTGGCGTCCTCGACCTGAAACGGAGGGGAGGCAATCCACGAGGCTAACTGCATCCACAGTCGCTGGTGATGCAAGTCGGCGACTTGGAAACGCCAGCGCCAGGCCTCATCGCTGCCAAGGTAGAGCACGGCACCTGCACCCACTTGGGAAAACACGACAGCCGGTAGCGGTGGGGTCGCACCCTCGGACTGAAGGAAAGCCAACACTTGTGCTCCCGCCCTTGGCTCAACTCCAGCGCACCACATGGCAGGGGGCAGGGAGGACCAAAGGCTGGCGTTGGCACTGCTGCTGGTGCTTAGCGATAGGGCCGCCTGGCTGTTGGCACTGGCGGCAAGCTTCCATCGCAGAGGGGCCTTGGCGGGTGCAGTGGAGGCCCAACGAACGGGAATCAATGCTGCACTTGGCCCCTTGAGCCATTGGGCAAGGTTCTGGCGATGGCCATCGACAAGAATCAGGCCGCCCCCGTGTTTCTCAACCCACTCCTGAATCAGGCCGGCGTTGATCTGACCAAGCCGGTTGACGGCGACATCTCCCAACACCACCAGGTCGTAGTCGAGAAGGGCCTCGCGGGTTTTTGGGAAGCCTTTTTGCAAAGGGCTTTGTGCTGGGTCGGCGTTGCCGTCGTCCAGCAAGAGGTTGGCACTCCAGCGCGAGTCGCGGTCAAAGTGGTTGTGAAGGTACCGCGTTTCCCAGCGCGGGCGATCGTCGAGAATGAGCACGCGGCGCTTGCGGTTGAGCACATGCAGCGTGACCTCCTGCGCGTTGTTTGCCCGGGTGCGCTCCAGATTGGGTGCCACTCCACGCAAACTCACGGCAACCTGAAGCACCCGAAGGGTCTTATCGGTGATGGAAACGCCGTTGGGCGAGGGAATCTGCTCGACGGGAATGGAGAACTCCACCCGGCGCTCCCCCTTGCCAGTGGCGGCAAAGTCCTCGCTCCAGAGGACCTTGCCTGCCGCCTTGATCTCAATGCGCGCGGGTGTCTGTGCGGGTAGCGAGTCCTGAACGAGCAGTTGGCCGCGGAGCACCTCCTGCGCAAAGACAGCTTCGGGGGTGACCACCTCAAGCAGGCTCAAGTCTGGCGGCGGGACTTCGCTGCCCATGCCGAGGGTGAAGATGGGGATTGCCGACTCGCGCAGGGACGAGGCAAGTTGCTCCGGCGATCCGCCGCCATTGTGCTGTCCGTCGCTGATCAGGACGATCGTGCTGGCGGCGTCCTTGGCTCCCAAGGCCTCCACAAGCGGCTGATCAAGATTGGTCAGGTTGCCGTCGGGTTGCTCGCCCAGAGAGCTTGGCATGGGGCCGGACTGATCCCGGCCTTCATCGCGCCGCCACCACAGTCGGGAGCTGCCGTTTTCGCGCAATAAGTGCAACTCAAGGTTGTGGGTCTTTGCCAGTTCCCCAAGCAGGGGGCGCTCCCCTTTGAGCAACAAGTCGCTGGCGCGTTGCCAACGGGTGGGGGACTCGCTGCCAGTTGAAGTGGATTCGGCGTCCTGCATGCGCATGCTGGCGCTTCCGTCGAGGGCAATGATCACCCGCCCCAGTCGCCGCTTGACGGTTTCATGGCGCAGAACAGGCGCACAGAGTGTCAGCACGACAAGCACCACTGCAAGTGAGCGGCACAGGGCCGCAAGACTGCCCAGTGACGAGGCTGCGCCGATGACCTCGCGGCGGTACAGGCGCCACATCAGCAATCCCAATGCAATGGCAGATAGGACCACCAGGATGGCAGAATGCTCGCCGCTGAGGCGAAGCACGGTCTGACTGGTGGAGTTCATGGGCGTTGGATTCAGGGTTCTAGCCGCGCGTGATGCGCTGTTGGAGGAGGACTTCGGCGAACAATAAAAGCAACAAAATCGCAAGCAGGGGTTTCCACAGCTCGCTTCCATGGCGTCGTCCACGATCCAGTTGCTGCCATGACTCAGGGCTGTTCACCACGCGCGCGGAGTGGCGCTTGGCCAGGGCCTCGAGATCTGCGGTGGCCAATGGGGTGAAATCGGCTTCCTGGGGATCGAGGTTGCAGGCAAGCAGGCGCAGTTCATTGCCGCAGTTCCATTGCATCACTCCAGGTTCCTGAAGGGTGGGAATGACCAAGAGGCGCCGTTGGTTTTCGGACTCAATGCCGAGGTCCACCCGCTGCCCTGAAGGCAGAACGAGTTGATGCGTCAATGCCGCTTCCTCGCTGGTGAGCTCGAAGCGCGGAGACTCGCCCACGGTGAGGTTGTCCCTGACCATGCTGCTGCTCGAGAGATGGCTGACTAGGCGCTGGGTCAGCGGCACAAAGAACGGCTGCAAGGCGGCATTGTTCCATGCCGTGCCCGCACTGCTTGCCACTGCAATGACACGGCCTCGGCCCACCTGGCGCTCCACGATCAGCGGCGTTCCACTGTCGAGGGAAAGCAGGGTGCGGGTGCCCTCGGCCGGTCCGAGTTCCCACCAACTTTGAAACTCGGCATCCTGAAGACGCCCCGCCCGCGTGTCGTTGAAGTACAACATCGCGGGATGGCTAAGCAGTCCCTTTGCAATTCGTGCCGGTTGCAAGCCGTTGGCCGCTCGTCGCAGGCCCAGAACCGGTGATGGGAAAAGGCCTTTGCCCCTGTTGTAAAAATCGCGCTGGTACCAAGTCAGATCCGCCTTCGGGCCCACGAACACCAGTAGGCCTCCGCCCTCGGTGACAAACTTTTCCAGTAGGCTCAGGTTGCTGCGCAAGCGCTCCACATCCGCCAAAATGACCACCTCCCGACCCTTCAGATCGTCCTGGCGTAGACGGTTTTCATTGCGAGTGACCTGCATCAGGTCCTTGAGGTCGCTGCCCGCGGATTGATGTGGACTCAAGGCAAGGCTGAGAAAGTCCCCCGCTGCTTCCAAAGAGCCGCGGGGCTTTTCATCCTCCAGCAGCAGAACCTCGAGGGGCTTTCGAACCTCCACAATGCCATGCCTGGCGTTGTCCAAGGCAAAGCTGTCGCCTTCGATGCGCGCGCTCAGGGCGTGCTTGCCAATGGCGTCGAATTGGTGAGTGAAGGTGAGAACCGCTTCGCCTTGTGCAGCCAGCGAAAGCCTCGAGGTTCGCAGACGCTTGCCGTCCACCTCAAAGGAGATGGGAAGATCCTGCCAGGCGCGTTGTCCATGATTGACGACTCGAACCCGCAGACCGATGGGCTGCCCCACCGCAGCGATCTGTGCCGAGGTTTCGGCAGCGACGACGGCGAGATTTTCCGCCTGGGGAGGCCGGAGATCATAAAAGGTCAGTTGCGGCCCCTGTGGCATCTTCGACAGGCTTTGCAGCGCGGGCAGGCCAGCGCCCTGCGCTGCGTTGCCCCAGTCGCGTTTGGAAAAGTCACTGACCACCAACAACTCGCGGTTTCCCGGGGGGCTTTTTTCAATCCAACTCGCCGCGGCGCTCAGGGCGTCCTGAAGCCTCAGCGGGCCATGGGTGCTGGGATGGGACTGCAGGGCTTGCGCGGCAATGTCCAGTGCCGCGGTTGGCGCGTTCAGGAGGGTTTGGTCCGGGGCGCTGCCTCGCATCACCTGCACCTCGCTCCCCTTTGGCAGGGATTGCAAAATGCGACTCAATTCCTGTTTCGCCCGTTGGGAGGGGCTGCTTGCCGCGTCGCCAGCCTGCATTGAATAGGAGTCATCGAGGAGCACCAGCAGGCTGCTCTTGCCGCCGCCAAAGACGCGCATGGCCGTCATTACGGGCCGTGCCAGGCAGAGGGCAAGCAACAGGGGAATCAGCAGCCGAATCAGCAGCAACAACCACTGCTCAATCCTGAGGTTGCGCCGTCGCTTGGCCAGGGCTGCCTGCAACAGGTGCATCGCTGCCCAGGGTTGCGGTGTGATGCGCCGCAGGTTGAGAAGATAGAGAATGAGGGGCAGCAGGAGTGCTGCGCCGCCGCTCAGAAGGATGGCATTGAGGAAGCTCATCTCAGGCGCAATGCCAGGTATTGGCGCAGGGCGGTGCTGTGGGGTTGGTCCGTGGCAAGGCTGAGGTGATCCACCTGGTGGCGGCGCAGGCCCTCGCGTAGTTTTTGCTCGAACTCTCCGCGCACCTGCAGGTACCGCATGCGGACGGCCTTGGGATCGAGTTGCAGAGGCTCGTGGGATTGCTCAAGGCATTCGAAGCGCGACATTTCTCCGAAGGGAAAATCGAGCTCGTCGCGATCCCAGAGTTGAATCGCAATGATTTCGTGACCCTGACGACGCAGGACGCCGATGGCGCGGAGCACAGAATCGGCCTCATCAAAAAAATCGCTGATGAGAATGATCAGTCCGCGGCGCCTCAAACGCTGGGCAAGGCTTTCAAGAACTGGTGCCAGATCGGTTTCGCTACCCGCCTTGGTCTGCACCAGGGTTTCGAGCAGGTGATTGAGGTGCGTGACGCGGCTTCCACAGGGGATGACCTGTCGCAGCTTGCTGTCAAAGGTCACCAAGCCAACGGCGTCCTGTTGTGAGATGAGCAGATAGGCCAGCGAGGCGGCGAGTTTGCGGGCGTAATCGAGTTTGCGTACGCCGCCGCGCCCCTGGAACGCCATGCTGCCGCTTGCATCCACAACCACCGTGGCGCGCAGATTGGTCTCCTCGTCGTATTCGCGAATGTAGAATCGGTCGGCTCGACCAAAGATTTTCCAGTCAAGACGGCGGATGTCGTCGCCCTGGACATAGGGCCGATGCTGGCGGAACTCAACGCTGAAGCCCTTGTGCGGCGAGGCGTGATTGCCGGTGGTGAAACCCTCGACTACGGTCCGCGCGAAGAGTTGCAGATTGGCCAGGCTGCTGATTTCCTCAGCGTTGAGGATGGATGTGGGGCTTGCCATGGTCGGGTCGAAACGGCAGGGCGGGGCGATGCTGAGGCTCCTCGCGACCTGCTCAGAGGGGCGACGGATTGGCCTGCCTGACGGATTCAACGATTCGAGTGATGATGCGATCCACAGTCATGCCTTCGGCTTCGGCGTGGAAGGTGGGAACAATGCGATGCCGCAGGGCAGGCACGGCCAGGGCCTCAATGTCCTCGCAGGTGACATGCGTGCGTCCGCGGAGGAGGGCGCGCACCTTGCCGCCTAGAACCAACATTTGGCTGGCGCGCGGTCCGGCTCCCCAACTGAGCATCTCCTTGACGAAGGCGCTGGCCTGCGGGTCATCGGGACGGGTGGATCGCACGAGATCCAGCACAAAGTCCATGACATGGTCAGGCAACGGAACCTGTCTTGCGATGGCCTGCGCTGCAGACAACTCCTCGGCGCTGATGACCGGTTCGATGCTTTCGGTGGCTCCGCCAGTGGTGCGGCTGACGATGTCTCGCTCCTGCTCGCGAGTTGGATACTCCACCTTGATGAGAAACAGGAAGCGGTCCTTCTGGGCCTCGGGCAGGGGATAGGTGCCTTCCTGCTCAATCGGATTTTGGGTGGCAAGCACGAAGAACGGCTTCGGCAACTCGATGGTCTGTTGTCCCACCGTGACATGGCGCTCCTGCATCGCCTCAAGTAGGGCAGCCTGGGTCTTGGGAGGGGTGCGGTTGATTTCATCGGCCAGCAGCATCTGCGTAAAAATGGGGCCAGGCTGGAAGACCAATTGGCGGCGGCCGCTCTGTGCATCTTCTTGAATGATCTCGGTTCCAGTGATGTCCGCAGGCATCAGGTCAGGCGTGAATTGAACCCTGCGAAAGCTCAGATGCATTGCGTCCGCTAGCGACTTGACCAGTAGGGTCTTGGCGAGGCCGGGGACGCCCTCAAGCAGGCTGTGGCCCCCGGCAACGATGGCTATGAAGATCTGCTCGATCACGGTTTCCTGGCCAACAATGCGGCGGGAGAGGGCTGTTTTGAGGCGTTCAAAGCCCTGCAGAAGGGCGGCGGCGGCAGCGGTGTCAGACATGGTCGAAAGGGAGAGGGTTTAGCACGATCAGCAGAGCAGCAATCTTTCCTTGCATCCAGTGCTCTTTTCTCTGGTTTTCAGGCCCTTCGGCTCGGGGTGGCCAAAGTTGCCCCTTGCCTTGCCCCCTGGCTTGGGTGACTGAATGGCTCGTCTCCCCCTTCCCATGTCACTGCGTCTCGGCGTCAACATTGATCATGTCGCAACCCTGCGTCAGGCCAGGTACAGGGAGATGCCTGATGCCCCGCAGGTCGAGCCCAGCCCGCTGGAGGCCGCCCTCGAGGCTGAGGCGGCCGGGGCCCATGGCATCACGGCGCACCTGCGTGCCGATCGGCGGCACATCGTGGATGCGGACATTCAGAGGCTTCGCGCTGAGATTGCCACTCCGCTGAATTTGGAGATGGGTTGCACCGAGGAGATGATCGGCATCGCGCTCCGAGTCAGGCCAGCCTCCGCCTGTTTGGTGCCTGAGCATCGGCAGGAGGTGACCACCGAGGGCGGTTTGGCGGTGGCGTCGCAGAAGGGCACCCTGGGTCCCTGCATCGAGCGCCTGCAGGCTGCAGGCACCAGGGTCAGTTTGTTCATTGACCCGGATTTGGAGCAGGTGCGCGCAGCGGCGGAACTGGGAGCGGCGATGATTGAACTCCACACGGGTGCCTTTGCCAACGCTTTTGGCGCAGAGCGCACCGCCGAGATTGCCCGTTTGGTGGAGGCGGCGCAACTGGGGCAACAACTCGGGCTGCAGGTCAATGCCGGTCACGGACTGACCTGTCGCAATCTCCCAGAGCTTTTCGCCGTGCCCCATCTTCAGGAACTCAACATCGGCCACAGCATCGTGTCGCGGGCGGTCTTCGTCGGTCTGCGCGCGGCGGTTGCGGAGATGCTGGCGGTGATGGTTCATTATCCCCATGTCTCGCATCCTGGGAATCGGCATTGATCTCGTCGAGTGCAGTCGCTTCGAGCGTCTGCTTCAACGGCCATGGGCAAGGCGCTTCCTGGGCCGCGTGTTCACCGATCAGGAGCAGGCGTACTGCCTTGCGGGCCGTAGTCCCGCGCTGCATTTTGCCGCCCGATTTGCCGCCAAGGAGGCAGCATACAAGGCCCTGGGAAGTGGGGTGTGGACGCAGTCCTTGGGTTGGCGTAAGGTCGAGGTGCTGCGCGCTGCAAATGGTGCCCCTCGGCTCGAATTTCACGGCCATGCCCATGAGTTGGCGCTCTCTCTGGGGGTCAGCTCTGCGCTGTTGAGTCTTTCCCACAGCAGTCAATGGGCAGTGGCGCAGGTGTTGTTGCAGGGGGAGGCCGTGTCATGACTTCCGTCGTCATCGTCGCCTCACCGCAGCCGCTGCTGCCCTTTGTTTTTGAGGCCTGGCCGCAGACCAAGCGAACCAAGCTCAGGCACAGCCTGAAGTATGGGGCCATCCTCGTCAACGGGCGTGCGGTCACCCGTCACGATCATTCCCTGAAGGTCGGCGACCGGGTTGAGATCAGGGCGTTGCGAGAGGTCAAGGCGGCTCAGGTCCCCAGTCTCGAGGGCGGCATGCGCATGCTTTTTCATGACGACTCTCTGATCGTGGTCCATAAGCCAGAGGGCCTTTTGAGCATGGCCACGGACCCGCAGAGCGCGGAGCCTACGGCGTACCGACTCCTCAACGATTGGTGCCGAGATCAGGCCCACAGTGGTCGGTCTCGGGTATGGATCGTGCATCGTCTCGATCGTGAAACCAGTGGAGTGTTGCTGATGGCCCGCAGCGAGGAAGTGAAGCTCAAGCTGCAGGAGCAATGGAGTGAATTTGAAAAGCGTTATGTAGCGGTCGTGGAGGGTGGGCCTACAGCAGAGCAGGGGATGCTGCGCGACTTCATCGATGAAAGTCAGGTTCACCGCGTCTTTTGCCACAGCGACGGCAGGCATGGCGCGCGCGAGGCCATCACCGAATTCATGGTGCTTCGGCGTGGCGCGGGGCGCTGCCTCTTGGAGTTGCGGCTGCGCACGGGTCGGCGTCACCAAATTCGTGCCCAGTTGGCGAATGCGGGTTGGCCGGTGGTTGGTGACGAGCGCTACGGAAGCCTGGTGGACCCGCTGCGCCGCATCGCCCTGCATGCCCAATCGCTGCGAATTCAGCATCCTGTCTCCAGCCAGTGGGTGCAGTGGGAGAGCCCCGCCCCGGAATCCTTCGAGCGCCTGCTGCGCAGTTGAGGGGGCGATGTTCAGTTCGCTGTTGCTGAGGGGTTTAAATGGGGCTTGGCTGGCCTTGCTTAGGGCTTGTTTTTTTGAGGGAGGGTTCAGGCTTTTTCTGTGGCGCGGCACTGGCGCTGGCGCTATCTTTCACTTCCGTTAATCCATTCACCCATGAGCGAGCCCACCCCCAGCCACCCCCTTGCGCCCGTGGCAGAGTCTTTGCAAACCGCGCGGGAGAGTGTGCGTCGCACGGCTGGTCAGTGGCGCGACGCAGCCTCGCAAAAGGCTTCCGACTTGAAAGCCTCCGCTGCGCAGCGCGCCGCAGAACTGCGTGAGGGATTGCATGAGCACAGCGACGAGTTGCGCGATTTTGCCGGGGATGCGCTCAAGCAGGCTGTTGATCAGTACGAACAGTTCATGCAGGAGGCAGAATCACTGGCAAGGGAGAAGCCCCGCAAGGCGCTCTACACGGCCTTCGGCGTGGGCTTGGTGATTGGCTTGTTGCTGCGTCGTTGAGTCTTGCAACCTTGGTCCTTCGTCTGAGTCATGGCATTTTCCTTCTGGCCGCGCCCACGGGCCCTTGCCGCCGCCCTTGCGGACTACGCTCAGGCGAGGCTGGCCTTGCTTGAGGTTGAGGCCAAAGATGCGGGCAGGGGGCTGCTTCTTGCCCTGACCTGGGGGCTGATCGGTTTGGCGATGGTGGTTCTGGCCTATGCTCTGCTTTTGGCCTCTGCGCTCGTGATCTGGGTTCGCTTCGGTGGCGGGCATTGGGCCAACGGAGCTCTGGTTTTGGGGTTGCTTCATGCCGCCGTGGGGTGCTGGATTCTCTCCCGAGTGCGCCGCCAGTTGGGACGCCTCAAGGGATTTGAAGAAACCAGGCGCCAACTCAAGGAGGATCACGCCTGCCTCAGCCCAGACCCCCAAGATCATGACTGAGAAGGAGTTGGCCATTCGCGACCTCGAGCGCGCCCGCCTGGCCCTTCGGCGGGAGCTTCAGCGCTCCAACCCCAAAGCCTGGGTGGCTCAGAGTTTGCGTGAGCACCCCGGAGTGTGGGCGGCGTTGGGTGGCTCGGCCGGACTGCTGTTGTCGCGCCTTCTGAAGGCCCCTGAAGCCGCAAATTTAAGTCGTGACAAGGCCGTGCCAAGTGGTCAAAAAAAGGGTCTGTTTGCCCTGCTGATGGGACCTGCCTTCCATGCGCTGCGAAGGGAGGCTCTCGCTCAGGGTGCCAGCCTGCTTGCCCAATGGGCGGCCCAGCGTGCTCAGCGCGGGGCGGCCAAGTCGTCACCGCAGGATCGCACCACCTCATCCGTCTCTCCCCCCAACGATCCCTCCAACCCTCATGTCTGAAGAAGTCGAAGCCATTGCCGTCGTTCAGGAAACCGTGGCCGTTCTCGGCTCGGTTGATGATTACCTGCAATTTTGCATCCAGTATGATGCCTCCGATCTGCATCTCGCAACAGCATGTCAGCCCATCTGGCGGCGCTTCGGGACCCTGGGTCCCATTTGGGACAATGGGGACATTCTCAGCGCTGAGGATACGCGCCGCCTCGCCGAGGGGTTCCTGACTGCGGAGCAGCTCAAGCGTCTGCACGAGAAGGGCGATGTGGATTTCGCCTACCAGACGGATTTCGGGCGCTTTCGCGCCTCGGTGGTGCAGCAGCGCCTGGGCATTGACATCACCTTCCGGGTGATCAGCGCGCACCTTCGCAGCATCGAAGAGCTGCAACTGCCTGACACCGTGCGCACCCTGTTGCGCTACCACAACGGCCTCATTCTCGTCACGGGCCCCGTGGGTTGCGGCAAGTCCACAACGCTTGCGGCTCTGGTGGATGCAATCAACGCCGAGCGCCAGGACCACATCATCACCCTGGAGGAGCCCATCGAGTATGTCATTGAGCCCAAGGGCTGCCATGTCAATCAACGAGAGGTTGGCACTCACACGCAATCCTTCGCCGCCGCACTGCGCGGCGCGCTGCGCGAGGACCCCGATGTGATCATGGTTGGGGAAATGCGCGATCTGGAGACCATTTCCTTGGCCATCACGGCAGCGGAGACGGGGCACTTGGTTCTTGGCACACTGCACACTGGCAACTCTGCCCGCACCCTCGACCGTGTGTTGGATGTGTTTCCCCCCGATCAACGCGATCAGATCCGCATCATGGTCTCGGAGTCCCTGCGCGGCATCATCTCTCAGCAATTGATTCCCAGAACCGACGGCAATGGTCGCGTCATGGCGCTTGAGGTGCTGGTCAATACCCCTGCGGTTGCCGCCTGCATTCGAGATGGCAAGACCTTCATGCTCGCCGGTGTCATGCAGACTGGCAAGAATGTCGGCATGATTACCATGGACGACTCCCTGCGCGCCCTTTACAGCGCCGGAACGATTTCTCGGCAGGAGTGCGAAAGTCGCGCCGAGGACAAACAGCAGATGAGGGCATTCTTTGGTCAGTGAGTCCTTCCTGTCAGCATTGAAACCCACACTTTACTCCCCACCAAGCCATGGCTGTCATTGATCAACTTTTTCACACCCTCATTGAAATGGGGGGGTCAGATCTTCACCTCTCAGAGGGGCAACCGCCGAAGGTTCGCGTTCACGGAAGCATCCGGGCCATCTCCGACGAGATCCTGACCTCTGAGGTGATGGTCTCGATGATGAGCGAGATCTGCGACGAGAAGAGTTGGCAGCGCTATCTTGAGCGCGGCGACCTCGACTTTGCCTATGAGATGGACGCGGAGCACCGTTTCCGCTGCAACTACCTCAAGCAGCAGAACGGCCTGGCCTGCGTGTTTCGTATCATTCCCACCAAGATTGCCAGTCTTGAGCAGCTTGGGATTCCACCCGTAGTCAAGGAGTTCGGCAATCTGCGAGGTGGGTTGGTGCTGGTGACCGGCCCGACGGGTTCAGGCAAGTCCACCACGCTTGCGGCCTTGCTGGATTACATCAACACCAACTTCCGTCGGCACATCATCACCATCGAGGAGCCCATCGAGTTTGTTCACCGCAACAAGCAGAGCATCATCACCCAGCGTGAGGTGCCAATCCAAACGCCGAGTTTCGCCGACGGTCTGCGCGCCGCATTGCGGCAGGATGCGGACATCGTGCTGGTGGGGGAAATGCGCGACCTGGAAACCATCTCGCTTGCGCTGACTGCTGCTGAAACCGGTCTGCTGGTCTTTGGAACTCTGCACACCAACAATGCCCGCAAGACGGTTGACCGTATCATTGATGTGTTCCCTGCGGAGCAGCAGAGTCAGGTGCGAACCATGTTGGCCTCCTCGCTCAAGGGGGTGGTTGCTCAGTTGCTGATGAAGAAGGCGGATGGCAAGGGACGCGTTGCCGTCAACGAGATCATGATCTCCACGGCTGCGGTGGCTTCAATCATCCGTGAGGGCGCCACCCAGAAGCTCTACGATGTGATCATTGGTGGCAAGGCACAGGGCATGCAGTTCATGGATGAGAGCATCTGGCAGAAACTGCGCGATGGATTCGTCAGCCCCATGGAGGCTTACATGAAGGCCATCGACAAGGGACGATTCAAGGCCTTCCTTCCGCCAGAGGAGCAGGCGATTGCCAACGCCGGCGGGGGCGAGGAAAAGAAGAAGGCAGGCTGATTTGCAGCGGTCCTAGGCCTCTGGGGTGCCCGGGTTACCAGGCACCCCTTTTTCTTGCGCTGGTTGCAGCCTAGAGCGGTCGCTCATAGATGCGCTGCAGCTTGGTTGCGGCCTCCGGCGCGTGAACCACAATGCCGTCGTCGCCGAAGCGTGCACTTGCCGTTGCACCGAGACCGCGCTGCATGCTTTCATAGTTGAGGTCCCGCACGCGGGCGGCTGCCTCCACGATGGCGCAGGTGATGCGGGCGTCCTCCGCGGTCGGGTAAAGATGGGCCACTGCCTCGCGGCTTGCCTGGTGAAACTTCACCTCGGCAATCGCCACCAAGGCAACAATCAGGCTGTCAACGCCATAGCCGACATAGGCCTTGCTGCCATCGGGTCGCAGCACATCCCTGGTGAAGTGGTTGTTGCTGGTGCGCGATCCACCGCCGGCATTCCACCACCGAAGACCGCGGTACTGCTGATCGCTTTCCACCTTTCCATCGGCTCCGACAATTTCGTGGCCCTGATTGACGGGCGCCTCGAAATCTGCCGGGGTGATCCAGTTGTTGTGGTAATTGATGGACATGCCGTTGGCATAGTCCACCCGCACCTGCACGGCATCGAAGGCGTTGATGCCTTGACGCAGCAGGCGCCGTTTCTGGCCCACGGCGGTGAGGCTGACAGGCTTGGAGCGGTAGTAGCTCCAGATCAGGTCGGTCCAGTGTGGCCCGACATAGCTGAAGGGATCACTCTGCTCCACCCATTTGAAGGTGCTGGTGGAAACCTCCAAGGGCTCCTCAAGGTAGGCCGTGCCATAGAGGGGGTCGCCAACGCGGCGGGTGAGATCATCGCGAATGCGAAGATGATCGGGATCGTAGCGCTTGTGCATGTCAACCCCCACAATGCGATTGGCGACGGCAGCGGCCTCAATGATGGCGTCGGCCTCACTGAGCGTCAGGCACATGGGTTTCTCAGTCAGAACATGAACTCCACGCTTGAGCGCGGCGAGGATGGGTTGGGTGTGCAGATGGTCTGGGGTGGCCACGGCCAGCACATCGAGATTGGGGAAGTCCCTGAGAATCGCCTCCCAGGGCTCGTCACCGTGGTAGCAACGGGGGCGGCGCCCGGTGATGTCCTCGAAGGCCTGGGCAGATTTGCGGGCGCTGGCCTCTGAGCGGGTGGCCACTGCCACCAGATCAAAATCCACTTCAGCAAGCGCGCGGCTGTGAGAGTCGAGGCCGACGCGGGCCAGTTGGCCTGCGATGCCGAAGCGCTGCAGGTCGGCATAGGCGCGCAGATGGACATCGCCGCCGAACATGCCGGCGCCGACCAAGGCGATTTGAATGACGGGTCTTTCAGACATGGGAGAAGCGTTTAGTTGGCGGATTCGATGAAGGAGAGCAAGTCCGCCATGTCCTGGGGCTTGAGTCCAGCCTCAAGACCCTCGGGCATCAAACTTTTGCCCGAGGAACGGCTGCCACGAATTTGGTTGCGGGGCAGCGTAAGGTTGACTCCACCCATCATTCGGATGGTCATGCCTTGTTGATCATCAGAGGCAATGATGCCCTGAAGGCTGCGACCATCCTGGGTATTGACCTCGTAGGCGATGTAGGCTGAGGCCACCTCCTTGTGGGGTTCAAGAATGGCAGTGAGCAGGGCATCGCGGCCCTTGGTCTTGACCGTGGCAAGTGGGGGCCCGACTTCGATACCCATCCCATTGGCCCTGTGGCAGGCCATGCAGCGTGACTGGTAATGCAGAGCGCCTGCCTTGGCGTCACCCGCGAGGCTGGTTGCCGATTGAAAGGTCGCCATGACCTCGGCTCGGGAGGGTGGGATGACCTCCTTGAGAGCCTTGCGGGCCAGCGCAGCCAGCGTGGCGTCGCGACTGGCGACGAGAGTCTGCACCAGACTTGCGGGCAAGTCTGAGGGCTTGGGAGCATCGGCTCCTGCGCTCAACATGGCATTGAGCAATTGTCGGGTGTCCTGAGGTTTTTCAATCAAGCGCTCAAGCGTGGCCGTTCTTGCCGCAGGCAACAACCCTCCCCACTTTGCCAGCAGCCGCTGGGTTGCCGCAGCCCCCAGCGATGAGGCGGCGGCCTCGATGCCTGCGATTTGAACCTCGGCAGGGCTGCCCCTGGAAAGCGCCTTGTCCAGAGCGTGTCCACTCAGATCTGCTGGGGCAAGGGCCAACAAACGCAGGGCCATCACGCGCTGCGCAGTGGCGGCTTTGGCATCAGCAACCAGAGCGGCTGCCGAGGTGAACAAGGGGTGCATCCGTTTGGACTCATCGAGGTTGGTGAGGGTCAGCCTTCGGCTGCCCATCGCACGGTTCATGGCGAGCAATCCCTCGAGACGCTGCGCTGGGTTGATCGCAGGGTCCACCAGCGCTGTGAGACGAGACCGAAGCTGGTCCGGCGATTCTTTGGAGGCGAGAATCTCAAGCAGCGAAGGTGCAGCCGGGTGAGCCACCCCAAGCGAATCGAGCAGGGCCGCAGCACTGTCGCCCGCCGCGGCCAGCACTGCCTGCATGCCGAGACTGCCAGGTGCGCTGCGCTCAATGAGCGTGCGCTGCAGGGCGAGTGTCTCAGAGGTTGGGCTCAACCGTGGCAAGGCAAGTGCGGCGATGTAATCCAAACGAGGGTTGCGGCGCTGAATGACAGCGCTGAGGTTCTGCGGTCTTGCAGGCTTGCTGGTGGCGGCCAGGATCATGGCGCGCTCCACCACGGACTCATCGGGGTGGTCCAATGCGGTTTGAAGATGGCGGTCCTCAAGGCGCTGGCAGTGGTCCAACAGGCCCAAGGCAAGCAGCGCTGGCGCAGGCTTGGCTTGACTCAGCAAAGGCGCGAGATCCGAGGCCTTCCATTGCCCCACTCGCTCAGCCAAAAGTCGTTGGGCGGTGTCGCGATGCCAGCCGTTGCCATGGCTCAATGTGGCAATCAACGAGGCCACATCACTGCGATGGAGTTCCACGGGCCTGCCCAGCCTTGGCACGCCGGACTTCGGGGTGATGCGCCAGATGCGACCGCGATCGTTGCCTTGATTGAGGTCGAGGTGCTGTTTGATCTCATCGGGAATGCTCCAGGGATGCTCAATGACTTCACGGTACATGTCGCAGACCAGCAGGCAGCCATCGGGTGCGTTGGCAAAGTTTACCACCCGCACCCAGGTGTCGTTGCTGGCCGCAAACTCGAAGCCGCGCTCATCAGCGGGGCGTTCGCCCTCGAGATGGATGCCGTCCTTGGCGCGGCGGATGATTTTGCGGTGAATCAGCTGCCCCCCGGCGTCACCGGTAAAACTATTGTCTGCAAAATCGGGGCCGAAGGCGTCGCCGCGGTAAATCGTGGTGCCCGTGGCCCCGGTGAAATAACCGCTGACACGCCCCCCTCCCTCCACGGCTCCCTTGACCACTCCAGCAATACGCCAGCGGGTGCGGATGATGCGCCAGGGTTCATCAGGGCTGATGCGGAAGACCTCGGCCGCTCCGCCATCAACGGCGATGCTGCCACGCGCCGCAGGAAGGGAGACGGGGCTACCCGAGGGGGTGAGGCGATCATCATAGAACCAATGCTGAAGATGGTCGGAATTGGAGCAGCCGAACTTGCGGCCCAGACTGTCGAAGCTCATCCCATACTGAGCGCCCCCTTGTTCGAGGCCGAATTCCAGAGTTACCGGATCAAACCAAAAATCCCTTCCGCCCAATTCGACGGCGGCAAGTTCCGGGCGCTTGAGGCAGCGGATTTCACCTCGATTACCCCCGCCTGCCAGCACATGGATGCGACAGTCCTGTCCCCATTGGAAGCTGTTCATGAGTCCCTGCACATTGAGCAGCTTCAGGCCCGCGCCAAAACCGGTGTACACCACCTCCCGGCGCTCTGCGCGGCCGTCACCATCGCGATCCTCAAAGCGCCAGATGTCAGGCGTGGCACCAACGAAGAGGGCGCCGTTGGCCCAGCAGAGTCCCGTCGGCCATGGGAGGTCATCGGCGAAGACGCGCGAGGTCTCATAGGCGCCATCGCCATCCCGATCCTCGAGCATCGAGATGCGGCCCAAGTGCGGCTTGGAGTCCCGCATTTCGGAATAGTCAATCATTTCACAGACGAACATTCGACCGCGTTCGTCGAAGCAAAGAGCGATGGGGTCCCTGACCTGTGGTTCATGGGCGGCAAGTCGCAGCTCAAAGCCGCTGCGCACCTTCCAGGTCGAGGCCGCCTTCGAAGGCTCCACGGCAGGCAGTCTCGGCAGATCCTTGGAGGGATCCACGCTGACGGCGTTGCGTGTCTCCCCATAGGCCTTGGCATAGGTGGTTTTGCTCTTGAGTCCATCGGCGGCGGCAAGCCCGTTGGCCATCAGGACGAACACCAGGAGATGGAGCAGAGTCATCGGCTAGGATTGGTCCTGCGGCAGGCAATTGCCAGCCTAGTCAGGACGGCTTTCGGTATTTTTGTTCTGAGGCCCCTGGGGCGGCTTTGTTGGGGTGCCCAAAAGCTCTGGTATCCACGAGTGGTTTTGAGGCGATAATCGGGGGTTCATGTCTCCCAAGCGCATCGCCATCATCGGCTCAGGCATTTCCGGTCTGGGCTGCGCCCACTTTCTGCATCAACACCACGAGGTGACCGTGTTCGAGGCCGATTCCCGCATCGGCGGCCACAGCAACACCGTGGAGTTTGAGGAGGAGGGGCAGTCGCTTGCGGTGGATACGGGTTTCATGGTGTTCAATCACCAGACCTACCCGCACCTCTGCCGTCTGTTTGATCAGCTTGGCGTTCTGACCAAGCGCACGGACATGTCCTTCTCGTTACACCACGGACCCAGTGGCCGGGAGTACAATGGCCACAGTCTCAACACCATTTT
>JAURHS010000174.1 GCA_030833205.1 Prosthecobacter sp. | reverse complement strand
GAAGCCGTAATGGGTGGGCAGATCATCATCTTTCTCGGTCAGCTCATAGGCCTTGGTCATGAACAAGGCTCGATTGGTCCGCAGCTCATAGAAGCGGGCGTAGCTGCCATCGGGCAGGCACGCGCGCTCATACCATTTCAATGCTGCGGGAATTCCGGCAATCAGCGCCGCATCGCCAGTGACCGCATGGAGATCCAGCAGGAATTGCATCACCCCGAGGCTCTCTCCAGCCGTCACGCCCGGCGGCTCAAATTTGCGTGCCCACACTGGCTCCATGTTCGCGTTGTACTGCTGCGCCCACACTGGCTGCGGCTCGGGCATCTGCGCGCGGCAAAGGAAGTCGCCCAGGCGCTTCACGCTGGCCAGAACCTTCGCATCTCCGTGGCGGGCATGGGCCGTCAGCAGCAATTCACCTACCTTTTGCAGGTTGCCGTCATTGAGCGTGGCAAAACGCTTGTAATCCTCATGTGGCCAGACCCGCGGCCACTGCGCTGGATAGCGCGCCCGTAGCCCCGCGGAGTTGGCATCGGCTGCCGCCGCCGGGCCATCGAACTGTTGCGGCCAGGCCCCCGAAGGCATTTGAGCGGCGAGCAGGCACTGCAGACCAAAGCGCCAGGCCTCCTGAATCTCAGCATCGCCAGCAGCCTCCTTCATCCCAGAGATCTCAAGCAGGAAAAGCAGCGCTGACTGGGTTTTGTTGTCATCCAGCGTGCTCCAATTCTGGCGCTTTCCACCCTGCACATCACCCTTCATTGCTGACTGGTGCAGCCAAAACTTGGCGGCTTTTTTGGCCTCAAAGTCAAAATCGCTGGGCCAGCCTCCACTTTGCAGTTGGCAGCGCGCCAGACAGCGCGCCGCTGCCGCTGCAGCCTCCCAGAAGGGCTGCTCGCCAGTGGCGCGGTAAGCAAGCAGAAAGGCCGGCCCCAGCGTGGTGGTGCCCGGCGGTTGAATCGAAATCACCGTGGGCGAATCGCTGTGTTCGGTCTTGCCCACCTTCAAGTCGTTGCTCCAGGCCGAGGCATAGCCGCCCTGCACGGCCAATCCCCGACAGAGGGCCAGCGCGCGGTTGAGGGCCTCAAGCGCTTCGGACTTGCTGGGCAGGGGCTTTGGCGCCCCTTGAGCCTGCATCCCTGAAATCAAGAGCAAGCCTGCCCCCATGCAGGCGATCCTAGAGAAAAAAGAACCCATGCAGCGCCTCAACGAAGCAGGCCTGCCCAAGTTTTCAGGGCTTTGGGCGCCGCAACTGGTGCCATGCCTCACCAAGAAGGTTGCCGCCGCGGGCAATTGGGTTCATTCTGCGCCTTCCTTCCGCCCATGGCCTCCCTCCAACTCCAGCCCGACTTCAGCAGCTTTTGCCAACAGGCGAAGCAGGCCAATCTGGTGCCGGTGATGGTGGAATTGGCGGCCGACTACGAGACCCCACTGTCGGCCTTCCAGAAAATTCACGACGGTCGCGCGGCCTTCCTCCTGGAATCTGCAGAACTCAGCCAGCACAGCGGCCGCTACTCGATTCTCGGCAGTTCGCCGCGCTTGATTTTCACCGCCCGCGGCGGCGACATTGAGATCGAAGAACAGGGCCAGGTCCGTCGTCAAACTGGCGTGCCCGATGCCCTCGAGGAGTTGAAAAAACTCATGGCGCCCTTCAAACCACACTTGGGAGGATCAGGCGCGCCTTTTTATCACGGTGGCGCGGTGGGCTATCTGGCCTACGACATGGTGCGCCGCTTTGAACCCAGCATTGGCGAGGCGGCAGCCGATCAACTCGGCCTGCCAGACATGGTCTTCATGATCACCGACACGGTGCTCATCTTCGACCACCGGACCCGCCGCCTCATGCTGGTGGCCCATGTGCATACGGCCAATCACGACTCCCTGGAAGCCGCTTATGCCTGGGCGCAGACGCAAATCGAGGGCCTGGTGGCCAAACTCTCCAAGCCGCTCACCGCAAAGCCTCTCATGGCTTTCAATCCCACGCTCCAGGGGCAGGCGCCGCAGTTCCAAAGCAATACCACCCGCGAACAGTTTCTCGGCATGGTGGAACGCATGAAGCAGTACATCAGCGCCGGAGACATTTTCCAAGGCGTGGCCTCGCAGCGCTTTGAGTGCGATTACCCGGGAAGCCCGCTGGATTTGTTTCGCGCCCTGCGCCATGTCAATCCCTCGCCCTACATGTTCTGCCTCGACCTGCCGCAGGGCTTTTCGCTCGTTGGCAGCTCTCCCGAGGTGCATGTCAAATGCATCAACCGCGAGATTGAAATCCGCCCCATCGCCGGCACGCGCTGGCGCGGCAAGACCGCCGAGCAGGATGACGCCTTGGCGCAGGAACTCCTCCATGACCCCAAGGAACGCGCCGAGCACATCATGCTCGTGGATCTCGCGCGCAATGATGTGGGGCGGGTCGCGCAATATGGCAGCGTGGAGGTCACCGACCTGATGATCATCGAGCGCTACAGTCATGTGATGCACATTGTCAGCAATGTGCGCGGCGAGTTGCGCCCTGAGGCCTCGGTCTACGATGTGATGCGGGCCACCTTCCCTGCCGGCACGGTCAGCGGAAGCCCCAAGGTACGCGCCATGCAAATCATCAACGAACTGGAGCCCAGCAAGCGCTGCGCCTATGCTGGCGCAGTGGGCTACTTTGGCTTTGATGGCAACCTCGACTCCTGCATTGCCCTGCGCACCTGCGTGCTCAAGGATGGCAAGGCCTATGTTCAGGCTGGTGCTGGCGTGGTGGCAGACTCTGACCCTCAAAGCGAGTATCAAGAGACCATCAACAAGGCCATGGGCATGCTGCGTGCCATCGAATGGGCCCGGTATCTCAGCTTGCCTGACCAGAATTGAGGCGGCCCTAGTCGGGCGGCCAGCCCCGCTTTTTCCCCTTTTCAGGAGCACAGGGAGGGGTACATTGCCTACCCCCTCAAAAGCCCCCTCCGCCAATGCCCGCCCCCAAGAACACCCTTCGCCTCGGCCTACCCAAGGGCAGTCTGCAGGAGCCGACGCTCGAACTCCTCAAGCGCGCCGGCTTTCATGTGGTGGTCTCCTCGCGGTCGTACAAGCCCAGCGTGGACGACGATGAGCTCGAGCTGCGCCTGCTTCGCGCCCAAGAGATTGGCGGCTATGTGGACCGCGGCTTTTTGGATTGTGGCATCACCGGGCGGGACTGGATCGCCGAGAACCGGGCTCAAGTTGAGGTTCTCACCGACCTGCGCTACTCCAAAGCCACCTCCAAGCCCACCCGCTGGGTGTTGGTGGTGCCCGAGGACAGCCCCATCCAAAGCGTCAAGGACCTGGCAGGCAAACGCATTGCCACCGAAGCCGTGGAGATGACCCGCGCCTACCTTGCCCGCCACGGCGTCGAGGCCGAAGTGGAATTCAGTTGGGGGGCCACGGAGGTGAAGGTGCCCGAATTGGTGGACGCCATTGTGGACATCACCGAGACTGGCAGTTCGCTGCGCGCCAACAAACTGCGCATTGTGGACACGCTCATGGAGAGCTACCCTCAGTTTGTCGCCAGCAAGCAGGCCTTCAACGATCCCTGGAAGCGCCAGAAGATGGAAACCCTCGTCCTCCTGATTCGTGGCGCCCTGGAGGCCCGCGACAAAGTGGGCCTGAAAATGAATCTGCCAGCCGCAGCCATGCAGGAACTGCTCAAGATCCTGCCCAGCGAACGCTCGCCAACCGTCTCTCCCCTGGCCAATAGCGACTGGGTGGCCGTCGAAACCGTGATCACGGAGTCCGTCGTCCGAGTCATCATTCCCCAGCTCAAGGCCCTAGGCGCGGAGGGCATCGTTGAGTACCCTCTGAATAAAATCGTCCACTGAGAGCTTGCCGACCCCTCCCCCTTGCACTATCCAGCAGGCCGTCTCAAACAGATCAACCCGAAACCAACCCCGGAAACACCCCATGGGCTCGCTCAAGAAGCGTCGTAAGACCAAAATCAACAAGCACAAGCGCAAGAAGCGCATGCGCGCCAATCGTCACAAAAAGCGCCTGCGCTACAAGTCCTAAGCCCACGACTGGCGGCGCAGGTGGCCCTTCCGTCACCCAACGCCGCGCAAGGCTAGCGGCAGCAGGTCCGCCCTGCTGCCGAACCGACTGGGCAAGTTGCCAAGGTTTTCTTGCGCCTGCGAAAGTACGGCCCATGATCTCGGCACAGCCGATGAAACCCCGCCCTCAGGCTCATCTTGTCGCCCTGCGGCTCGTCATTGCCTGGGCTGCATCGCAGGTCTGTGTCGTCGTTGCGGCATCGCATCGCGCTGACCTGACGCTGCCAGACCCTGGCACGGCCATCGCCGCCGATCAGGCATTGCCCGAGGCCCAGGCCAAGCGGGCCTCTGCGATGGCCCACTACATGCTGGCGCGCCAATTTCAGGAGCAGGGCCAAATGCGCAGCGCCCTGCCCCACCTCAAGCAAGCCGCGGAACTCGACCCCACAGAGACCCATCTGGTGGCACGCTGCGCCGAATTGGTTTTGCAGTACGAAGGCCGTGATGCTGCCCTCGGCTTGCTCAAAGCCAATCTCGCCAAGTGCCCTGATCTGCCTGGCTCACACTTCAATCTCATTCGCTTTCTGAGCACCTATGTCAGCGAAGACCCCTTCACGACCGATGACTGCCTGAGTCTGGTGCAGGACATGCTCAAAAGGTTCCCGGATCGCAGTGATGTGCTGGTCTTCAGTGTGCTGCATCACCTCAGCATGAACCAACGGAACCAAGCCGTCACCCTGCTGGAACGCAGCCTGCGGCAAGACCCGGGCTGGACTCAAGCCCAACCTTGGATGGAGCTGGCGCGGGTCGCACAGGAAGTCTGGCCGCTTGGGCAGCCGGAGCAACTCGCAGAGCACGCCGCCCGCATGCGGCCCTTCTACGATCGAGCTCTCAAATTGGCTGACCCCGGCCCCAAGGGGGATGAACTGCGCCTGGAAGTGGCGCGGCATCTCCTGCTGAGCAATCAACTCACTGAGGCAAGGCAGTTGTGCGAGCAGATGCTGCAACACAGCGGCAATCTGCAGGCGGAGAAGATGCTGCAACAGCTGCTGCTGAGCGCCGGCGAAAAGGATCGCTCACTGCAACTGCTCGAACACATCATCGAGCGGGAACCCGGCAATATCGAGCTCCGGCGCAACCTTGCCGAGACCTACGAACAGCGCGGCGACCTCACCCGCGCCATTCCCCATCTGGAGGCAGTCATTCAACGCGCTGGCGCAGATCCCGAAACCTATCAAACCCTGGGGCAATGGCTGCTGAAGACCAATCAGTTTCGCAAGGCCGTAGACATCAGCCGCCGCTGCATTGGCCTGTATCCCCAGGAGCCCGGCTTTCATCTGCAGGCATCCTTCGCGTGGAGCGCACAGGGCCGCTGGACAGAGGCACTGCAACACCTCAAATCAGCGGCGGCCATCGCAGAGAACGGGCAACCCGATCTCCTCAACCACCGCTTTTATCGGCACTATGGAATCACCCTGGCCTCCGCGGGCCAACGGCAGGAGGCGGCGCGCATGCTGGAAAAGTCCATCACCCTCACACCCAAGGACGAGAGCGACGATGCTGCCAACAGCATGAACTACCTGGGCTTCCTTTACCTCGAGGACAATCAACACTTGGCCAAGGCTGGCGAACTCATCGCCAAGGCCAATGAACTCGCGCCCGAGCAGGCTGCCTATGTGGACAGTCTGGGATGGTGGCACTTCAAAAGCGGAAACCCCACACAGGCGCT
>JAURHS010000131.1 GCA_030833205.1 Prosthecobacter sp. | reverse complement strand
TCCATTTCCTGATTGGCCAGTGGCCAGTTGCCAAACTGGTTGTCGAGGTCATTGCGTCCCTCCTGGAGAAACACGCGCAGCGGCTTGCGCTCGGTTTTGCGGATCAGCGCCGGATACACATGGCCACCGCGGATGTCCGTGAAGCTGCCGATGTGGCTGACGACCTTGCGGAAGGCATCGGGCCGCTCCCAGGCCACAGTGAAGGCGCAAATGCCGCCGCTGCTGTTGCCACAGATGGCGCGCATCTCAGGATCACTGCTGAGGTTGTAGCTCTTGGAGACTTCCGGGAGGATTTCCTCGAGAAGGAACCGCGAGTAGAGCGCACCCATCGAATCGTACTCGAAACTGCGATTGCTGCGCGGCTTGGCCTTCTTGTCGGCGCTGGGAAAGCTGCCCGGCTGAATGAAGATGCCAATCGTCACGGGCATCTCTCCTGCGGCAATGAGGTTGTCAAAAACCACTGGCGCACGGAACTGTCCATTGGGCTGGACAAAGCCCGCGCCATCGCAAAACACCATGACTGCGGCCGGCTTGGCGGCATCATACTGGGCAGGCACATAGACCCACCATTGACGCGTGGTTCCTGGATAAATCTTGGAGTTGGACCAAGCGGGCATTTCCGTCACCTTGCCCTGCGGCACACCAGCCTTGACCTGGGAATCAGCGCCCAAAACATATTGATCGTCCTGGGGGGCTGCCAGAGCGGGAAGAGCGGCAAGGGCAATTGCAGCCAGCGAAGAAGCGCAAAGCGCGGGAAATGAAGACTTCATGAGAGAGGCACATTAACGCTCCGCCGAAGCCGATTCCTGCAAGGAATTCAGCCCTGCCAGCCCCTGATCAACGCCCCAAAAACCACCACCCCACCAGAGCCAGGATGGGCAGCAGGATCGGCAGGGAGAACCGGAGCATGTAGCCCAGGAAAGTCGGGGTCCTCACCGAATGCTGTTCGGCGATGGCCTTGATCATGAAGTTGGGCCCATTGCCCACATAAGTGCCGGCGCCAAAGAACACCGCACCCAGAGCGATGGCCAACAGCAAAGGAGCCTGCCCCTGGGCAAAGGTCAGTACCTCAGCGGGTTGATCCACATTCAGACCGGCGCTGCCCATGGCTGAAGCCAAAAAGGCGAGGTAGGTGGGGGCATTGTCGAGGAAGGCCGACAGGCTGCCGGCACCGAAATAGGCAATGAGTGGTGCGTCGAATTTCAACCCCGACTGCTGCAGGGTTTGCAGTGCGGGAATCATGGTCAGGAAAATGCCAACAAACAGCCAGGCCACCTCGCGCAGCGGCCCAAAGGAAAAATCATTGGCCTCATGGCGCTGCGGCGGAGTGAGTTTGAAGGCCACCAGAGCCAGGGCAGACATTGCCACTGCGGGCACACTTAGAATTCCCAGCCAGCGCATCTCCTGCAATCGCGCAGGAAGGAACACGCAGACCAGCACCCCCAGCAACAGAACCACCTGCAGCCAGCCGCGCAAAGCGAAACGCTCCTGCCGGGTCTGCTCCTCGCGCACCGGTTTGGGTGCACGCTTGAAATTGCGCCAATCCAGGATCAGGAACAGCCCAATCAGCATGGCGTTAACTGCAATCCATGGCGCCCAGGCATGCTCAAGCATCCAACCAAACGGCACACCACGCAGATAGCCCAGAAACAGTGGCGGGTCGCCAATTGGGGTCAGCGCTCCACCGCAATTGGCCACCACGAAGATGAAAAAGACCACATGAAAACCAGTGATGCGGTATTTGTTCATGCTGATCCAAGGCCGGATCAGCAGCATGGAGGCTCCGGTTGTGCCCACCAGATTGCTCAACACGGCACCCAGCGCCAGAAATGCCGCGTTGCGCAAGGGGGTGGCCTCGCCACGCACGGTGATTTGAATGCCGCCGCTGATCACAAACAAGGACCCAATCAGGGCGATGAAGCTGGTGTACTCCGCCGCTGCGTGCTGCAGGCTGTGCCAGTCGCCAGCCACCAGCGCCAACCACAAAGCTGGCACGGCCCCGAGAGCCAATGCCACCTTGGCGTAGTGCCGCTCCCAAAAATGCGGCAACAAGGTCGGCAACAGCGCCATGGCCAACAGCAGCATGGCGAAGGGTGCCAACAGCCAGCTGGGGATGGCAACAGGAGGGGCGGCGGCAAGAAGTGGCATCATGATTCAGGAACCAAACGCTAAGGCGACGGTGAAGTGGTCCAAAAAAAGCTACTGCACCAAGGTCGCTGCCAACTTCTCGCAGGCCTGGGCATCCAATTTACCTGAGGAGAGAATGGGAATCTCGGGCACTCGCAGCATGCGTTTCGGGATCCACAATGCTGGCACGCCGCGCTCCAACAGTTCGTAGCGCAACTGCAGCATGTCCTGCTGTCGCTCGGGGCAGGCCATCAACAGCACCAAAGCCTCGCCCCGCTCCGCATCAGGAATGCCAACCACAGCCAATTTCCGAATCGACTCCCCCTGCAATTGCAATGCCCTCAGCAGGGCATCCTCGACGGCCTCATGGGGCACCATTTCACCGGCAATCTTTGAGAAGCGGCTCAATCGGCCCTCAATGAACAGAAAGCCATCCGCGTCCAAACGCCCGACATCACCGGTCCAAAACCAACCTTGCTCATCCTTGACGGCAGCCGTGCGTTTGTCGTCGTTGAGGTAGCGCTCAAACACATTGGCACCCTGGAAGCAAATCACACCGGACTGATCAAGGGACTGCGGCTTGCGCGTTGTGGGATTACAAATGCGCAGTGCCAACCCAGGGACCATCAAACCAACACTGCCAGCGCGCTGGCAGGGCAGCAGCGGCAACTCACGCTGGGCGGTGGCTGAGGCCGTGGGCAAGGGCAGATTGAGATTGGAAACCGGCGAGGTTTCTGTCAGTCCATAACCTTCGAGCACCGGCTTGCCAAAACGCGCCGTGAAGGCCTCGGCAACGCTGGCAGGCAACTTCTCTGCCCCAGTGACGCAAAATTTCACCGAAGCCAGAGCCTCGCGATTGACCCCACGCAGGAAGCCTCGCAGGAAGGTCGGCGTTGAAATCATCAGCGTCACCAGATGCTTTTCGATCAACTCCGCAAGCTTGCGGCTCTCCATTGGCGAGGGGAAGGTCACCACGCCAATGCCGCAAATGGCAGGGTACCAGAGCGTCACCGTGCAGCCGAAGGAGTGAAACAGAGGCAGGCAGGCCATCACACTGTCCTGGGGCCCCACCGCCAGACGCGATCCGAACTGAATGACATTGGCCACCAAATTGCGGTGGCTCATCACCACACCCTTGGGGGTCCCAGAACTGCCGCTGGTGAACAGCAAGGTTGCCTCCTGTTGCCCACCCTGCCTTCGGAGGCCAAGCATCAGGGCCAGCAGGGAAGCCGGCAGCAATCTGGCGATTAGCCCCCAAGCTGTTGCGCGAGCCTTTAGACGCGGAATCACCCGCTCCAACAAAATCTGCCTGCGACTCGGCGGCCACGGAAATTGCTGCAGCTTGCGGACAAAGGCATCCGCGGTAATGAAGCGGTCCACATCGGCGGCCTCGATGGCATACTCGATGGCGCTGAGTGAGGCCGTGAAGTTGAGGTTGACTGGAACCTTCCCGGCAAGCACCACCGCAAGGTTGGCGATGAAGCCGCTGATGCCAGGAGGCAGGACCACTGCGACACGCTTCTTGCGCGTTTCCTGGCGCAACTGCCGCGACAGCGCAATGGCCACGGCGAGCACACGGTCATAAGTCAACTCGCTTTGCTCCTTGCCGTCGATGATGCGCTGGGAGCCAAAGCGCTTGAGCCCCTGAACGATGAGCCATCCCAGACTCATGCCAAGCGCGGGATGGCACTCGAAGGCCTCGCGCCCCAACTGCAGCAGCGACTCCTGAACCTGGGGCAGCGTGGGCCGCTGCAACAGTTCGCCAAGCACGATCCAACCACCCTGCCCCGAAAACAGACCCAGCGCCAGATCGGCCTGTCGCTGCACCCAGATCGGCAACAGGGGCACACCCGTGCTGACCAAGGCCTTGAGTAGATCACCACCAACAGAAGGCGCCGCAGCCGGCGCCAAGGCCAGCGAAGGGATGAAAATCACAACCCGTCCCTCGCGAACCTCGCGAGCCAAGGTGGCTCTCAAGCCCTCGGCATCGAATTGAGCCAGAGAAAAGGCCATGGCCTTGACCTCCTCGCGCTCAAGGTGCTCGCGCATCGCCGCAGAAAACACCCCCTCCTGTTCGATGAGCAGCACCACTTCACGGGAACTCAGCAAGCCCATGACCGCCGAGAGCTCGGTGATGTCCATCCTGCTGGGCAGCAACAGCATGCCACCCTGAGTGGGCAATCGGTTGCGGCCCAATAATTTAAGGTGATTTGGCAGTGACTCAGCGCTCATGAACTCAGGCCCGCAGGGGCGGCAGGCACACTAGGCCTGCCTATCCGAGGATTTCCAGCAAGAAAACACAGATGTCCCTCACGGGGCGGGCAGAGAACTGCCGCCTTGCGGCCTCGGCGGCCAAGAGCCGCGAATTGGCCAACCGAAACAGGCCTGAGCGCCGTAAGGAAATCGAAAGTCTTCCCCTGCTCAAACCGTAAAGGCTGAAGCATTGCCCCCCAATCTTTCATGCGCCAAGCCCTGCCACCCCTGCTAAGCCTGCTTCTCGCGTCCCCTGTGCTTGCTCAGAGCGCCGGCAAAATCACCTACGAGGACCACATCAAGCCCCTGCTTGAAAACAAATGCTTCTCCTGCCACAACCCCGACAAAAAGAAGGGTGACTTGGACCTCACGAGTTACGGCGCCCTGATGGCTGGCGGCGGCGGTGGGGCCGTTGTGGATGCGGGCAACTCGGATTCCAGTCGGCTCTGGACCACCTGCGCCAAAAAGGAGGAGCCCTTCATGCCACCGGAGGGCTCACCGCTCAACGCCAAGGAATTGGAGACCCTTGCCCAGTGGATTTCCGGGGGACTTCTGGAGACCAAATCCAGTCTCGCCAAGAAGTCTGCCAAACCCAAGGTAGACATGGCCGTGACCGTCAGCGCAGGCCGTCCCGAGGGCCCCATCGCCCGCCCGGAACACATGCTGCTTGAGCCCGTCTTTGTGGCCCCGCGAACCACCGCCGTGACTGCCATGGCCGCAAGTCCTTGGACTTCGCTGTTGGCCGTCGCTGCGCCAAAGCAGGTGTTGCTCTACGACACAGACACCAGGCAATTGGCTGGCATCATTCCCTACGCCGAGGGCTACGCTCGCACTCTGCAATTCTCGCGCAACGGCAGCCTGCTCGTGATGGGTGGTGGTCGCGGAGGCAAGATGGGCCATGCGGTGGTTTGGGATGTGAAAAACGGCAAGCGCATCGTCGAGGTGGGCAAGGAATTCGACCAGATCATGGCTGCCGACATCAGCCCGGATCACAAGATGGTGGCCACCGGATGCACCAACAAGAAGGTCAAGGTCTACGACACCTCCACTGGCGAGGAACTCTACACCATCTCCAAGCACACGGAATGGTTGCTGGGCACCAAGTTCAGCCCGGACGGCGTGTTGCTGGCCACGGCAGACCGCAACGGCAATGTGATGGTTTGGGAAGCCAGCAACGGCGGGGAGTTTTACATCCTCGGACAGCACAAGGCCGCATGCAACGATCTGGCTTGGCGGGCCGACAGCAATGTGCTGGCCTCCTGCTCGAAGGACGGCAGCATCATTCTCTGGGAAATGAACGAAGGCAAACAGCTGCGCACTTGGAATGCCCACAGCGACGGCGTGCAAAGTGTTTCCTTCACTCCCGAAGGACTGGTGCTGAGCTGCGGCAACGATGGCCGCGTGCGTCTTTGGGACCTCACCGGCAACAAGAAGGCCGAGTCCGCAAGCCAGAACGACATCGTCACCAAGGTCACTGCCCTGCATGACGGCAAGACGGCTGCCAGCGCCAACTGGCGCGGGGAGATCAAACTCCTGAAACTCACCGCCGACATCAAAGCCATTGCCGAGCTCACCAGCAACCCGCCCAAGATCAGTGACCGCATCGCCCAATCCCGCGAAGCTCTGCCCAAGCTGCAGGCCGCGCTGACAGGCCTGCAGGCCGCCGCGCAGAAGGCCCAAGAGGCCCTGACAGCAACCAATGCCAAGGCCGCAGAGGCCGCCGCCAAGCTTGCCGAGGGCAAGAAGGCCCTTGCGCAATTGCAGGAAAAAACCAAGGAACTGACCGCCCGCAGCAAGGCGGAGGAGAAACGCATTGCCGACGCCAAGACCGCCCTGACCGAAGCCACTGAGGCCGTCAAGAAACAACAACAGGCGCAGGAGCAGGCGCGCAAGCTCGAGGCTGAAATCACAGCACTCAACGCCAGTCTCGCCGCACTCAAGGCCCCTGGGCAGGAGGCTAAGCTCGCCGAGGCCCAAAAAAGCATCGCTGCCAAAACAACCCAGAAGGAGGCACAACTCAAGACCCCAGGCCCGAAAACGGCACCTGCCGAGCTGGAAAAGCAACTGCAGCAACTCAGCGCCCAACTGGCAGCCACTCGCAAGGAATTGGTGGACAAACCCAAGGCCATCGAGGCTGCGCAAAAGCAGGTTGACGCCCTGGCCAAGGCCACGGAGAGCGCTCAGAAGCAGGTTGAATCCGCGAAGGTCGCACTGGCAGAGGCCAACAACGCCGTCAGCGACAAGCAGGCAGAGATCGCCGTCCATCAACAACTGCCCGCCCAACTCGAAGCGGCTGCGTTCAATGTTGGAGTCCTCAGTGAAAAGGACAAGCTTGCGCAACTCGAGGAGAATTTCGCCAACTTCAGCGCCGCGAAAAAGGAAAACGAAGAAGCCATTGCTTCCAACACCAAACGCATCACCGATTCAAAGGCCGCCATTGCTCAGGCCAAGCTGCAACAGCCCAAGGACGAGGCCGAGCTCAAGCGCCTCAAGGAACTGCTGGTGCAGGCCGAGGCCAAGGCCAAGCCAGTGATCGAGGCCGACCGCAATCAAAGCGCCAAGCTTGAGGAGATGCGCAAGGATCTCGCTGCTCGGGAAGCCGAGCTGGTGACCTTCGCCAAGGAGCGCGATCAAGCCAACGAGGCCGCCAAGAAAGCCGCCGCAGAGATCGCCAAGACCATCGAGGGCCTGAACAAAAAGCTCGCCGAGATCAGTGCCAGACTCAAGAAGCCCGAGGAAAACATCGCAGCCAAGAAAACCCTGCTTGCCGAACGCGAAGCCGCCCTCAAGGCCGCCACACTGGCCAGCAACGAGGCAGCCGCCAAGGCTGAGGCCTCCAAGAAGGCTCTGGCCGATGCGGAGACTGCAGGCAAGGCCGCTCGTGAAGCCGCCAGCGCTGCAGACCTTGCCCTGAGCAAGGCCCGCACGGCCACGGGCAAGGCCGGTCGTGACCTCACCGCTGCCCGTGCCGCCAAGATCAGAGCCGAGCAAGCCCTGGCCAAAGCCAGCGCAGCCAAGCAGCCCCTGGACAAGCCACAGGCAGCCCTTCAGGCAGCCAGCGCCGCACTGGTCAGCGCCGAGAAGCTCGCCGCCGATGCGGCTGCCACCATGGCCAATGCAGAAAGCTCGGCCACAGCCGCCAAGGAGAAGGCATCTGCAAGCCTCAAGACCACTCAGGAGGCACGCGCAGCCAATAACAACGCCAGCACCGCAGCCTCAAAGACCAAATCCGCCCTTGCCTCTGCGGAACGGGCCCTGAAGCAAACTCAAGGCGAATTGGCCGCAGCCGAGAAGGCCATCGCCCCGAACCGCGCCCAGCGCGACAGCCTCAACAATGAGATTGCCGCCCAGAACAAGGCCCTGAAGGAAAAGCAAAACGCGCCCGCAGCCCTCGCCGCACAGCACGACGCCAAGGCCGCCCCGGTCACCGCGCGCATCGGCCAGATCAAGGCGGCACTGCCAGCTCAGGAAGCCGCGCAGAAGGCGGCACGCTTGGCCCAGGAGGCCGAGATCAAACTGGTGGACGCTCGCAAGGCCGAAGTGGCCAAGGCCAGTGAGGCCCTCGAGTCGACCAAGGCCAAACTCAGCAACGCCACTGCCGCGATCGCAGCCGCTGAGAAGGACACCCCGCAGCGGCAAAAAAATCTCGTCGAAATCAACGCTGAACTGGCAAAGCTGCAGCCTCAGCTCGAGCCTGCACGCCAAAAGGTCAAAGCTCTGGAGACCAAGTACATGGCGATGCTGCCCAAGAAGTAACCGCCAGCGCTGTGCGAGCTCGCGGACCGTTCTGCTCAGGCACAGTTCCGGCTCGTCCAGGCGCCTCGAGCCTTTGGGCCCGCTGAGTCTGGCTCTGGGAGCCGACGGCGGCGAAGTCAATCCTTCCCCTTCCCCGAGGTTGACGGCCCACAAGCCTTCATTCTCATTGGCGGCGGTGTTCTCGGCCGTCCCGATGCCTGCCAACAGCGATCCATTCCCGCTGCCCGAAGGCTGCGTTGCCGCCTGCCGTGCCTGCCCGCACCGCCAGTGGTCACGCCAGCGCAGCTTGAGCCAAAAGGCGAGCTTCCTGCATCAAGCACTGGCAGCTTGGAAGTCCCAGCTACGCCCAATCATCGGTGCCAACGACGCAGAGCGCTGGCACTACCGACCGCGCACCAAATTGGCCATGCAACAGCAGCAGGGCGCGTGGCGATGGGGCATGGAACCGCACGGCGAATTTCTGCCCCTGGGTCGCTGCCCAATTCATCAACCCTGGATCAACGATGCGGCTGAATCCATCATGGCGGCCCTGCCCGGGCCTGAGACTCTGCCGCTGAGGTATTGGGTTCAGAATGGCAACCAGACCACCCTCGTCTGCAAAATCAAGCCCGGTGCCGTAGAGCCGCTCCTGCCCGAGTTGCGGGCCAAGCTCGCCGCCTTGAATTTACCCGAGGCCTGCAAGGCGATTTGGCTGCATGCGCACCCGGCGGCCGGACGCAGAATGTTCGCCAAGGCAGGTTGGTTTCTGCTGCGCGGGCAGCTCTGGTCCGAGACCAGCAGCGGCCTGCGCCACGGACCCACTTCCTTTGTCCAAGTCCAAGAAAACCTGCATCAACAAAGTTTGGATGAGGCGGCTCGTTGGCTTGGCGCAAATGCAGAGAGCAAGGTGCTCGATCTTTATTGCGGAGTGGGTGCGAGTTTGCGCCGCTGGCGACAACTGGGCGCGCAATGCCTTGGGGTGGAGTCCTCATCAGAGGCCGTGTTTTGCACCGCAGAAAACGCGCCTGGATCCTCAAGTCTGCTTGGCCACTGCGCCACGCGGCTTCCGCAGATTCGGGAGTGGTCAATCCAGACACCGGGCTTGGCGCTGGCCTATGTCAACCCGCCCCGCATGGGACTGGAGCCGGAAGTGCTGCGCTTTCTCATCGAAAGCTACCAACCTCAACGCCTGGCCTACCTCTCCTGCAGCCCTGGCACTCTGGCCAGGGATCTCAAGGCCTTCAGCAGCGCCGGATGGCAGGTGAGGGACTTGCAACCCTACGACTTCTTTGCCCAAACCCAACACATCGAGGTGCTGGCCTTGCTCGAGCGAGACCAGACCCCGACGAGATCTTAGAGGCTGCGCTCGCGGACTTCCGTGGTGATGGACTGCACAAACGCCTCAAGGGTCTGCACCCCCAAGTCGCCCTTTTTGCTGTGGCGCACGGCCACGGAGCCGACCGCCGCCTCCTTCTCGCCAACGACGAGCATGTAGGGCACCTTCTGCAATTGGGCGTTGCGGATCTTGGCGCCGATCTTGTCTGCGGCATCGTCGAGCGTCACCCGCAGCCCGGCAGCGCGCAGCGCCTGGTGGACTTGGTTGGCGAAGTCCTGCACTTTCTCGCTGATGCTCAGCACACGCACCTGCTCGGGTGCAAGCCAGGTCGGGAAGTGCCCGGCAAAGTGCTCGATGAGCACCCCGGTAAACCGCTCCATGCTGCCGAAGGGCGCACGATGAATCATCACCGGGCGGTGAGGCTTATTGTCGGCGCCGGTATAGGTCAGGTCGAAGCGGATGGGCAACTGATAGTCCACCTGCACGGTGCCCAACTGCCATTCGCGTCCAATCACATCCTTGATGACGAAATCAATCTTGGGGCCATAGAAGGCCGCCTC
>JAURHS010000204.1 GCA_030833205.1 Prosthecobacter sp. | reverse complement strand
GCCAGCCGCCACTGGCCTCGGCCAACTGCACCGTGGCAGCCGTGTGCTGCGCAATGTCGGCAACGATGTCGGCATCGCGCACACTGTCGCCGAAACTCACCACCCCGTGCCCGGGCCAGAGGGCCACACGCGGCGCCGCATCCAGCATGGTCTCGCCCTTGGCATGGCGCTTGAAATACGCCGCGTATTGATCAGCAAAATCCTTCACTGAGGCCTCAGCATCCCCGCCCAACACCACGGGCACGCGCTTGGTGCGAATGCTGTGATCCGGGGTCAGCGGCCCGCGGGCCCCCAAGTCAGAGGCATTGGGCAATGAGGCGTACCCTGCGGCCTGCGCCGAGGCGTCCAAACGAGCAATCTGCGCTGCGCCGCGAACCCGACTCACCGCCCGACGCAAGCGGGCCAGGGCATGCAGATCCTCCTGCGCCTCGCACTGAGCTGCGCGCGCAGGCGCCTTGGCCGCCAACCACTGCTCGGCCTCGGTGACCAGCTCAAGATGGCGCTCATAACTCTCACGGGCACTGTCGGCAAAGGTGAACAAGCCATGCTTGAGCAACACCATGCCCACGACGCCCTCGGCCCGCAGATCGCGGCCCTCGATCAGCTGCGCCACCGCGCGCGCCAAGGGGAAGCCCGGCATGATGTAGGGCACCACCAGCACGCGCTGACCAAACACCTCGCGCACACGCGCCTCGCCTTGGGCATGGCCGGTCAGGGCGATGATCGCATTGGCGTGGCTGTGGTCAACAAAGGCAAAGGGCAGCACCGCATGCAAAATGGCCTCCACACTGGGCGTGGGCGCATCGGGGTTGAGCATGGCGGCGCGCTGCTGGCGCACCATCTCCGCATCGCTCATCGAGGGCAGTTTGGCCATCGCCAACAAGGCTTGCAGGCGCACGGGAGCGAAGCCTGCGCGCTCGATGGTGGCCAAATCCCAGCCACTGCCCTTGACGCAGCACAGCTCCACTTCCTGCCCAAAAAAATCGCGTTCCCTGAGCTTCACCGAGGTGTTGCCACCGCCGTGCAGCACCAGATCAGGATGCGCGCCCAGCAGGCGCGAGGAATACACTCTCTGGCCGAGGAGATCATCCTTGAAGGCGGCGGCGTCTTGTTCGTTCCAAAGGCTCTGCATGGGTGGCGGAAAAGGGATGTAGGTGAACCCCAAACTGCCCCCGGCGCAAGGCCGGATTTGCTGCGCCCGGCCGCCTGCAATCCGGCAGCCTGCCGCGAGCCCAGCTTTTGCTTGCCAAGGGCGCGCCCATGCCCGAAAAATCCGGGCCTGCGGATCCCTGCCGCAGTGCTGCAACTCAACCCACAACCCTCACTCCTCCACGACCATGGGCAGACCCGTCACTCTCTTCACCGGCCAATGGGCCGACCTCCCCTTTGACACCATCCTGCAGAAGGCCAAGGCCTTCGGGTATGACGGTGTGGAACTGGGTTGCTGGGGCGACCACTTCGAGGTGGACAAGGCCAATCAGAAGTATTGCGACGCCAAGCGCGCCAAGCTCAAGGAAGCCGGCCTGCAGTGCCACGCCATTTCCAGTCACCTGGTCGGACAGGCCGTCTGCGACAACATTGACCCAAGACACAAACAAATTCTGCCAGCCCACATCTATGGCGACGGCAAGCCCGAGGGCGTGCGCCGCCGCGCCGCCGCCGAGATGAAGAAAACCGCGCAGGCCGCCAAGCGCTTCGGCGTCAAGGTGGTCAACGGCTTCACCGGCAGCAGCATCTGGCACCTTTGCTACAGCTTCCCGCCGAACCTCCCCGGCCAGATTGACGCCGGCTACAAGGACTTCGCCAAGCGCTGGACCCCCATCTTTGATGAGTTCCAAAAGCAGGGCGTGCGCTTCGCCCTTGAAGTCCACCCCACCGAGATCGCCTTTGACATCGCCAGCGCGCGCCGCGCCCTGCAGGCCGTGGACTATCACCCGGCCTTCGGCTTCAACTACGACCCCAGCCACTTCGGCTATCAGGGCGTGGATTATGTGCGCTTCATTCACGAATTCGCCGACCGCATTTATCATGTGCACATGAAGGATGTGGCCTGGGGTCTCGCCGGTGAGGCCGGGGTGTTTGGCGGCCATGTGGATTTCCACCGCCCCAACCGCTATTGGGACTTCAAGAGCGTGGGCCGTGGCCACATCAACTTCGAGCGCATCATCCGCGCTCTCAACGACATCGGCTACCAAGGCCCCTTGAGTGTGGAATGGGAGGACGGCGCCATGGACCGCGAGTTTGGCGCCACCGAGTCCTGCGCCTTCGTCAAGAAGCTGGACTTCCCGCCCAGCAAGATCGTGTTCGACGCCCAGTTCGCCGAAAACAGCAAGGACTAAGCTTCCGAGAGGCGGCAGGGCGACTGCGGCATGAATCTCCATCATCCCATCGCCCTGCTGCTGATGCTTGCCCTGGCAGGCCTGTTTCATCTGCGCCTGATCCTGCGCGCCTTGAACCTTGCCCGACTGGCTCTGCCCATTCCAGACGCCCTGCGCCAAGTCTTCCCCGCCGAGCGCGATGAGGATCGTCGCGCCTACCTGGCCGCAAACGCCGCGCTCAACACCTGGCGTGATGCCCTTGGCCTGGGCGCCGTGATCGGCTTCTGGGCCTTGGGCGGTTGGGCTTGGTTGCAGCAGCGCTGTGCCGATTGGGCCGGCACACAGAGCTTGGGCGGTCTGGGCGATGACCTGCTTGCCATCGGGCTTGTCGGAGGCGTGCTGGCCTTCTGCCAATTGCCGCTGGATGCCTGGCAGACCTTTCGCATCGAGCAGCAGGCCGGCTTCAACCGCTGCAGCCTCGGCACTTTTTTGGGTGACCACCTCAAGGCTGCCTTGCTCAGCGCGCTGTTGGGCCTGCCAATCCTTGCCGCCTTACTCTGCGCCATCTCGCGTGGCTTCATGGGCTGGGCCCTGCTGTGGCTTGGCTTCGGTGGCTTTCTTTGGCTCATGCAGCATCTAG
>JAURHS010000008.1 GCA_030833205.1 Prosthecobacter sp. | reverse complement strand
GGGGCCGGGTTGAAATCGCTGACCCCGCCATGGACTTTTCCCGTCGTCACCTCCTGCAGCAATCCGGCCAAGGCCTTGGTATGCTGGCTCTTGCTGCACTGACCCAATCCGCCGCGAGGGCGACCTCCCCTGACGGCCCCCTGAGGCCCAAGGCCCCCATGCTGCCGGCGCGAGCCAAGCGCGTCATTTTCCTGTGCATGCAAGGTGCCCCCTCCCATGTGGACCTGTTCGACCCCAAGCCAAAGCTGACGCAGGACAGCGGCAAGAGCGCGCCCCCAGCCGCTGGGCGCGGTGGTCAGGCCAAGCTCATGGCCTCGCCCTGGTCCTTCAAGGCTCATGGCCAAAGTGGCCTGCCGATCAGCGAATTGCTGCCGCAGCTTGCCGGCCATGCCGATGAGCTCTGCATGATCCACTCGATGTGCACCGATGTGCCCGCGCACCCGCAGGCCTTCACGCAACTGCACACGGGCTCGGCGCAATTCGTGCGCCCCTCCATGGGCTCCTGGGTGCTGTATGGTCTGGGCAGCGAGAATGAAAACCTTCCCGGCTTCATCACCATCAACCCGCCGCCTGCAGCGGCCCGCAGTTACGGCAGCGCCTTTTTGCCCGCCATTTATCAGGCCACCAAACTCGGCGGCACCAACATTCCCGGCCTGGCCCAGATCGCCCAGCGCCTGGGCATCAAGCAGCGCCCCACTTCCCTGCCCAACATCAAGAACCCGCGGCTGCAAAGTGCCGCCCAACGCGCCCAGCTCGATTTCATCCAAGCCATCAACCGACAAACCCTGCAACAAAACGGCGGCCACAACGCGGAGTTGGAGGCCGCCATCGAATCCTATGAGCTGGCCTTTCGCATGCAGGCTGAGGTGCCGCGCCTGCTCGACCTCAACGCAGAGCCTGAGGCCACACGCAAGCTCTATGGCCTGGATGAACCCGAGACCGACACCTTTGGCCGTCAGTGCCTGATGGCACGCAAACTGGTGCAGGCAGGCGTGCGCTTTGTGGAAATCACCCACGGCAACTGGGACCAGCACTTCAACCTGAAGGCACAACTCGAGCGCAACTGCCGCCAGATTGATCAACCCATCGCGGCATTGCTCAAGGATCTGAAAACCCATGGCCTACTCAAGGACACCTTGGTCATTTGGGGCGGTGAGTTTGGTCGCACCCCGCACAGTCAGGGCGACGATGGCCGCGATCACAACCACAAGGGCTTCAGCATGTGGATGGCTGGCGGCGGCGTGAAGGGCGGCCTGCGCTACGGCCGCACCGACGACTACGGCTATGAGGCAGTCGAGGACAAGATGCCCATCCACGATTGGCACGCCACCGTGCTGCACCTTCTTGGCTTGGACCATGAGCGCCTGACCTTCCGCCACGCCGGACGCGACTTCCGCCTCACCGATGTGCACGGTCAGGTCGCACACAAGATCCTTGCCTGAGCCGTTCAACCGCGGCATCAAGGCCACTGTGAATTCCCGCTCTCCCCAACTGGCCTCAGCCAGCGGTGGCCTGCCCTCAGCCGTGCGCTGGGCGCATCTGCTCATCGCCGATCGCCTGCAAGACGGCGAGGCTGCCATTGATGCCACCTGCGGCAATGGCCACGACAGCCTGATGCTGGCCCAAATCCTCGGCCCGCAGGGCAGACTTTGGGCCGTGGATGTCCAGCCTGCCGCCGTGGCAGCCACCAACCTGCGCCTGCAAGGCCTTGGTGGTTTGGCGCCGCAACTCCAAGTCCTCGAGGGCAATCACCGCGACTTGGAGATCCTCATTGATCCCCAATGGCACGGCCAGATTGCCGTGATCATGTTCAATCTGGGCTACCTGCCCGGCTCAGACAAAAGCGTCACCACCCAGGAGGCTGATACCCTGCCCGCCCTTGAAGCCGCGCTGCGCCTGCTGCGCCCACGCGGCCTGCTGACGCTGGCCGTTTACCCCGGACATGCGCAGGGCAAGCTGGAGCAGGCCCGCATCAACGAATGGGCCAGACAACTCGACCCGCGTCGCTTTGAGGTGCAGCTTTTGCGACCCATCAATCGCCTGGCCGATCCACCAGAGTGCTGGGTGATTTGGAAGCAGCCTGCCGCCACCGCGCCCAGCGTTTAAGGCAGGGGCGTCTTGGAGCCCAGGCAGTAGAGGCTGCCTGCGGTGCGCACGAAGAGTTTCTTCTCGCCAATGGCAGGCACACTGTTGACCGGGCCATCGAGCTTGCTGGCACTGAGACGCTCGTACTTCGGGCCGGCCTTGACGATGATGAGATCACCCTGCTGGCTGGCGCAGTAAATCTTGCCGTCACCAGCCACCGGGCTGCTGAAGAACTTGGCGCTGCCCGCACTGCCCTCGACGCGCTCCTCGTAGATGACCTTGCCGGTCTTGAACTCCACGCAGCGCAGAATGCCGCCATCGCCAAGCAGGTACATCTTGTCGCCGATCACCAGGGGCGAAGGCACATAGGGCAGGCCCTTGGGGATATCGAAGCTCACCGGCTTGGGCTTGGCTCCGGTCAGATCCAGAGCCGCAATCTCCTTGACCCCGCCGCCGGTGCCAAAGGTGCAGAAGTAGAAGTTGTCGCTGAGCACGCCGCTGCCCAGACTGCGCTGGCTGTAGCCGGGATTGTGCTGCCAGTTGAGCTTGCCGGTCTTCACATCCAGTCCCATCACGCCGCTGCCGGTGTTGGCGCAGATCACCTCGCGGCCACCGCCGGGCACCTCGCGCACCACGGGCGTGGAGAAGGTGTTGAGGCAGTTGGGCATTTCATGGCGCCAGACCTCCTTGCCGCTTGAGGCGTCCAGACCAACGATGCAACTCTTCCACTGCTTCTGATCGGCCGAGGTGGTGAGGTCCTTGCCGTTTTTCTCGTAGTCGAACTCGCTGCGCACGATCATCACGCCGTCCACCACCAGGGCCGAGACGCCGGTGCCATGCTCATGCACATAGCCGGTGACCTTGTCATTGCGCCACAACAGCTTGCCTTGGTGGTCCAAGGCCAGGGCCTGAATCATCGGGCCGCTGCTCCAATTGATGTAGATGCGCTGCGCATCAACAAAGGGCGAACTGCTGGCGAAGCTGTTGTAGGTGCGGTGCAGATTGTGCGGCTCAAAGGTTTCCTCGTGGCGCCACAGCTCACTGCCATCGTTGACGCTCAAGGCAATCACCGCGCGCTTGTTGGCAGCGGTCTCCGCCGTCACCAGCACCATCTCGCCCCAGATCACCGGCGAGGACCAGCCCTTGCCGAGCGGCACCTTCCACAAGGTGCTGGCTGCGTCCACCGTGCTGGGCAGGCCCGTGGTCTGCGCCACGCCGCTGCCGTTGGGACCACGAAAGCGCCCCCAATCAGGAGCCGCAAAAGCTGAGACAGCACAGAGAAGAAACAGGACGGGGGATTTCATGAAGGTGGAGTTGCCAATGCAACAGGCCTGCAATCGTAGGGCGCAACCCAATTCTTGCGTCCAAGTGCAAATCCGCGCCCTCAGCCTACACCTCAACCGACACGCCGCCCTCACTGCGGGCTGGTCAAATCCTCGGCCGGCGTTCAAGCTCTGCGCCGATGCTCATCCGTCCCGCCGTCCTGCTTGCCCTGCTGCCCCTGATCTCCTCTCCAACCAGCCATGCCCAAGGCTTGGAAAAGACCAACCAGGCACGCCCGGCCTTGCTGCAGGGCGTGGGCAGTCTGCCCAAACCCGGCGCCCCCGGAGCCATCGCCCTCTGGGGCCCTCAGGCCCAGGCCATCCTCGCCGCTGCCGATGCGCGCGGCGTGCAGCGCGCTGTGGTGGCCAGCAGCCTCTGGGGCAAGGGCCGCGTGCTGCTTACCGGTCACAACAGTTTGCTCGATGGGCAGGCCGGGGGCGATCACCTCACCCTGATGCGCAACGCCATCCTCTGGTGCGCAGGCAACAGCAAGGGCTCGCGGCGCATCGGCTACTTTGGCATCTCGCCCAAGGCGCTTGAACTCCTGCAGCCCAAGCTGCGCTTGGAAAAAATCGAGGCCTTGAGCAGCGACACACTGCGCCAAGTCGATGTGCTCATCCTCAATGCCCAAGGCGTGGATCAACCCGAAGCGGCCAAGGCCATCGCCGAGTTTGTGCAACGCGGCGGCGGCCTCATCGCTGGCATGACCGGCTGGGCGTACCCGCAAACCAGCGCTGGGCGCAACCTCGCCACGGATCACGCGCTGAATCTCGCCCTGATGGAGGCAGGACTGGCCTTCACGGAGGAAGGCGGCTTTGAAGCCGTCAAAAGCTTTGAGGGCAATCCGGCACCAAGCGCCCTGATCCATGCCGCCACCGCCCTGCAATGGGTGGCCAAGCCCACTGGCAACCCGGTAGAAATGGACCTCGCCGCCGAGCAGGCCAGCGCCAGCATTGAACTGGCCCTGGGCGCACAGGGCAGTGCCGCCAGCCCCTTCCGCCACGCCCTGGAGCTGGTGCTCAACCGCGATGCCTCCAGCGCGCGCAACCGCCTGCCCAGCGCCGAAAAACCCCTGCGCCTGCCCCAGGATCTGCAGGCCCGCCTGCAGTTGCAGATGCAATGCCGCCTGCTGCGTTTGCCCGCCAGCGAGGAGCGCCCGCGCCCGGCGCATCCCGCCCATGTCAACTTCCCCGGCGCAGTGGCCAGGAATGTGCCCCGTGTGGAGCAGGCCATTGATCTTGATCCCCGCATCCCAGGCTGGTGCAGCACGGGCCTGTATGCTGCGGCCGGAGAGAGCATTGAACTGGAGGTGCCGCAGGCCGTCGTAGACCAAGGCTTTGCCCTGCGCATTGGCTGCCACAGTGACAAGCTCTATCACCTCAAGGAGTGGCAGCGCGCACCAGACATCACGGTGGGCACCCCGGTTCGCTCAAGCCGCACCCGTCTCTCCAGCGCCTTCGGAGGTTTGATCTATGTGGAAGTGCCAGAGCGCTTTGCCGGGCCGCCCTCGGCGATCAAGGTCACCCTGCGCGGCGGCATCCCCAGCCCACGCTTTGTGTTGGGCCAACACAGCGACGAGCAATGGCTCAAAACCCTGCGCCATCAACCCGGCCCCTGGGCGGAACTGGCCTGCCCGCGCCTCATCCTTTCCTGCCCCAGCAGCGTGGCCGCGCGCATCACCAACCCCACCCAACTCATGGAGTTCTGGGACCGCGTGGTTGCCGCGCAGGACGACATCGCCAATCAAGGCGCCGAGCGCCGCCGCCCCGAGCGCATCGTCGCCGATGTGCAGATCAGCGCCGGTTACATGCACAGCGGCTATCCAATCATGATCCCGACCAGTGCCGCCCCTGAGATGGTCACCTTCAGCCGCATCAAATTCCCGGGCTGGGGCTTTTACCACGAGATCGGCCACAATCACCAGCGCCCCAGCTTCACCTTTCAAGGCGCTGGCGAGGTGACCAACAATGTCCTGGGCATGTACTGTTATGAAGCCGTGTTGGGCAAGGACTGGCTCATGGGCCATCCCGCCATCAGCGCAGAGGCCAGACGCGAAAACCTGCAACGCATGCGCCAAGCCAAGGACAAATGGGCACTGTGGCAAAGCGACCCCTTCACCGCCCTGCACATGTACATCCAATTGATTCAGGCCTTTGGCTGGCAGAGCTGGCGCGCCTACCTGCACAGCTTTGCCGACGGCAGCTTTGGTGAGCCGCCACGCAATGACGCGGAAGCCCGCGATCAACTGCTCACCCGCTACAGCAAAATCGTTGGCGAAAACCTCAGCGAGTTTTTCGAGTTCTGGGGCATCCCGCTTTCCTCAGCGGCCAAGGCCCAGGTGCAGGCCCTGCCGCGCAAGGGCAGCATCGCCCTGCCTTGAAGCCGATGCCCGACTCAGCACTCAGGCGCTGAGGGCCATTGCAATTCCACGCGCGCGCCCCCCGCCTGCCGCGCCGCGCCAATCACCAACCTGCCGCCGTGGGCCTGCAGCACCTCCTGCACCACACAGAGGCCGACACCCATGCCGCCCTCCTTTTGGGAGAAGAACAGCTCGCTGGCGCGAGCCATGGCCTCCTGGCTGAAGCCCGGACCATCATCCTCAATGGCAAGGATCACCTGATCCGCGGTCACCTGCAGCGAGGCCTGCAGCCTGCCGCCGCCCGGCATCGCCTCGATGGCATTGAGCAACACATTGCGCAGTGCCTGCAGCAGACGCCTTCGATCCCCACAAACCATGCAGGGCGCCTGCGGCGGCGGCGCCATGCGCACCTCAACCTGGGCATGTTGAGCCTGGGCACGCACCGTCTCCATGGCCGCATGCAACAACTCCACCAAATCCAACGGGTGCTGCTGTGGCGGCGCAGGCCTGGCCAGAAACAACCACTGATTGACCAAGCCCTCAATCTCCGTGGCCTCTCGTTGCATCAACTCAAGGCTCTGCCGCGATTCGCCATCCAAGCGCTCCACATCCACCAACTGGGCATGCAGTTGAATCGCTGCCAGCGGATTCTTGATCTCATGCGCCAGGGCAGTTGCCATCCTGCCCAGCAACGCCAGACGCTCGGCACTGAGACGCTGCTCACGCTCGGCATGCCAGGCGTCACGACCCTGCACCAAGGCCCGCGCCAAGACTCCAATTTCATCATCGCGCTGCATGCCCGCAAGGGGCTTGCCCGGTTGATCCAAGGCCGCATTCCACTCTTCAGTGAGCACCTCAATGGGCCGTACCAGGAGACGGGCCAGCAACAGGGCAAACAAACTGCCCACCACCAACAAGGCCGGCCAAACCCAACGCGAATCGCGATTGGCAAGCGACATGGTCAACGGCTCGACGCGGCGCAACAAAATCAGCTGCGCCTGAGCGCTCACCGGCTCGGCCACCGCCTGCCAGCCCTGATCAAGTGCGTGGACACGGCCTTCCACAAGCGCCAGCAAGACCCGCTGCCGCTCAACTTCCTGCAGGGCCGGTTCCAGCCTGCCATCGGCAAAGCGAAAATGCACCTGCATGCCCAGCAGCGAGCCCAGGTCCGCAGCAAGCTTGGCGCTCAGCGGCAGCTTCAAGCCGCGCACAAACTGCGCATCAGCACGCGCCAACTGCAAAAACAATTCCTCCTGCTGGCGACGCTGCTGGGCATCCACCCAGCGCGTCAATCCCAGGCCCAAGACCAGCACCAAGCCCGCCGCAGCAAGCAGCAGGCGCATCACCAGACGGCGGCGCAGCGGCAGAAGATTGGCTTGGCTCATGGCGGCGATACTGCAAGCGCCAGAAGCTGCCGACAATGGTAAAATCAGGCCTCCACCTGCGGCTGGATCTTGGGTGGCCCTGCCCTGCCCTCAATCCAATGATACAGCATGGGCAACAACAGCAGGGTCAGCAGCGTCGAGCTGATGATGCCACCGATGACCACGGTGGCCAGAGGGCGTTGCACCTCAGCGCCAGCGCCGTGCGCCAGTGCCATGGGCACAAAACCCAGCGCGGCCACCAGCGCCGTCATCATCACCGGACGCAGTCGCGTGGCCACACCGTTTAAGACCGCATCGCGCAGGGCCATGCCCTCTTCGCGCAGCTCATTGAAGTAATTGACCAGCACCAAGCCATTGAGCACCGCCACACCGCTGAGCGCGATGAAGCCCACCGCTGCCGTGATGCTGAAGGGCATGCCGCGCAACTCCAGGGCAAGGATGCCCCCAGTCAGGGCCATCGGAATACCGGTGGCCACCAGCAAGGTCTGGCGCAGACTGCCAAAGGCAAAGAAGATCAGCATGAGAATCATCAGCAGCGCCGTGGGCACCACAATGGCCAGACGGGCCCTGGCCTCCTGCAGATTCTCGAAGGTGCCGCCGAACTCAAAGTCATAGCCCTCCGGGAATTTGACCTCAGCCTTGATGCGCGCCATGGCCTCGTGCACAAAGCCCTCCATGTCGCGGCCCTTGACACTGACCATCAGCGCCGCGCGACGCTGGGTGCGACTGTGACGGATGGGGTCCACGGCCCGTTCCTGTCGGATGTTGACCACCCTGCCCAGGTCCATCATGCCAAACTCACCCACGCGCAGCGGCAGAGCCTCGATGGCCTCGCGCTTGCCGCGCTGCTCCTGCGCCAGACGCACCACAATGTCGCGGCGACGATTGCCTTCCACCACCTGACCGGACACCTGGCCGCCGAGGCCTGCGGACACCGCCCGATTCACCTCGGCCAGCGGCAGATTGTATTGCACCAGCATGTCGCGTTTGACTTCAAGCACCATGCTGCCGGGGCGGCCATCGGTCTCGAATTCAGCCTGGCCACCGGGCACCTTGCCAATGATGTCGCGCACCTGCGTGGCGAGCTTCTCAAGGATGTCGAAGTCGTTGCCGTAAATGCGCACCGCAAGCTCCGCCTTGGTGCCTTCCATCATCTCATTGAAACGCGTCTCAATGGGTTGGCCAAACTCCAGCGTCTGCCCCTCGTGTTCGGCGTTGGCTTCCTTCTCGATGGCCTCAATCAGCTCCTGCTTGGTGGTCGGCAGACCCTCGCCCTTCGGCCATTGATTCAGGGGCTTGTAGAAGATGTAGATGTCGGTTTCATTCGGCGGCATCGGGTCCGTGGCCACCTCGCTGGTGCCGCTGCGCGAGAAGAAGCTGGTCACCATGGGGAATTTGTCGCGGATTTTGCGCCCCAACTCCAGATCCTGATGCAGCGACTCGCGCAGGTTCATGCCCACCTTGCGGTAGACCATGGCGGCAATGCTGCCCTCATCGAGTTTGGGCACAAATTCCGCCCCGAGATGGGCAAAGCGCATCAGGCAGAAGGCGAAGAAACCCACCGCCGCCAAGGCCACCAGCAGACGCAGGCGCAGGGCCAGACGCAGCAGCGGTTGAAAGACTCGGTTGAGGCCGGCAATCAGGAAGTTTTCCTTCTCCGCGATGTTGCCCCCCAACAGAAATGAGCAGAGGGCAGGCATCAGGGTCAGGGAAAGAATCAAGGCGCCGCAGAGCGCAAAGATCACCGTCACGGCCATCGGCCGGAACATCTTGCCCTCAATGCCGGTGAGCGTGAGGATGGGCAGGTACACGATGGTGATGATCAGCACCCCGAAGAACATGGGGCTGGCCACCTGACGACTGGCGGCAAGCACCTCCTGGCTGCGTTCGCGGGGAGTGAGCCTGCGGCCGAGATGGTGCTGCCGCAGACCGAGGCGGCGCACGATGTTTTCCACCATCACCACCGCGCCATCAATGATCAGGCCGAAGTCCACCGCGCCAAGACTCATCAAATTGCCCGACCAGCCGCCCTGCACCATGCCGCTGATGGCAAACAAAAAGGACAGGGGGATGGCCAGCGCCACAATCAAGGCGGCGCGCCAATTGCCCAACAACAACAGCAGCACCACCACGACAAGCACCGCGCCTTCAAGCAGGTTCTTCTCCACCGTCTGAACCGTGGCTTCCACCAGATCGGAGCGCTCATAGACAATGGTCACATCCATGCCCTCGGGCAGCTTTTCGCGCACCTCCTGCAAACGCGGCGCCACGCGGTGACAGACCACGCGGGCGTTCTGGCCCATGAGCATCATCACCGTGCCCAACACCACCTCATCGCCGTCCATGGTGGCGGCACCTGCGCGATAGGCACTGCCCCACCTGACCTGCGCCACATCCATCACCCGCAGCGGCTTGACGGCAGCACCAAACTTGATGGGCAACTGCTCGATTTCAGCCAGCGTTGCCACCCGCCCCACACTGCGCACCGTGAGGATTTCATCGCCCTGATCAATGGCGCCGCCGCCGCTGTTTTCCACATTCCCGCCGATGATCTCTGCCAGCTCGCTGACCGTCAGATTGGCGGCCTTGAGTTTGACCAGATCCGGCTCCACCACCAATTGCCGCTGGTGGCCGCCGTTGCTGTTGATCTCGGCCACGCCCTGCACGGTGCGCAGCATGGGTTTGACGACATACTCATGGGTCTCCCACAGGCGCATCAGGCCTTCCTGCTCATCCTTGGGCCGCTGAGGCGCGTCCTTCTTCCAGTGCAGGGTGTAATAAAAGATTTCACCCAGGCCCGTGCTGATGGGCGCCAAGGAAAGCTGGCAGCCCTGCGGCAGGTCCTGCATCACTGCCGTGAGGCGTTCGGTCACCAATTGACGGGCACGGAAGATGTCCGTGTCGTCCTCAAACTCCACGGTCACCTGGGCCAGGCCAAACTTGGTGATCGAGCGCGAGTCGCGCACCCCGGGCATGCCGGCCAGAGCCATTTCGATCGGGCGGGTGACGGCGCGCTCGGATTCCTCCGGAGCCAGAGCCGGCACACTGACATTGACCTGCACCTGCGGACCGGTGAGGTCAGGCACCGCATCAATGGGCAGGTGCATGAGACTGTAGGCGCCGCCTGCCAGCAGCAGGATGGCGCCAAGAACCACGAGGGCGCGTTGCCGCACCGAAAACTCCAACAGGGCGTTGAGCATGAGAAGGTGAGTGTTGGGGATCAGTCAGCCAGCTTCACGCCCGTGAGTTGCTCAAGGCCCATGCGGGCCTCCACGGCGGCCACCTGCGAGGCCAGCACGGCCTTCACACTCTCCACATACTGACGCTGCAACTCGGTGTAGGTGGACAGGGGCAAGGCGCCCAGACGGTAATGCTCATCGGCTTCGGCCGCGGCCTTGGAGAAGTCCTGCAGCGTGTCGGCGGGCCATTTGGCAAGCTCCTCGACATGCAGCCGGTAATGACTGGCCTCCGCAGCCACCTCACGCTCCAAATGACGCAACTCCGCCGTGAGCATGACCTCGGCCTGCACCTGCTTGGCACGCGCCCCTTCAATGGCGCCCTCGTTGCGATTCCACAACGGCAGGGGCAGGGACAGCCCAATGCCAACCTGGGTTTCGCGGGTGTTGTTGGTCTGACGCTGAAGGTAGGAGCTGACGCTGATCGAGGGCCAGCGCTCGTTCTTGGCCAGGGCCACGGCAAAGCCCTGCTGCTGCACCTCAGCCATGCGCGCGCGCAGATCGAAGTTGCGGTTGCGCGCCTCAGCCAACAGCTGCTCCAGGGCAGGCAGAGCCTTGAGCATGCCGGTCTGTGGCTTGACCTGCAGGGCATGCTCGGGGCGCTCACCGAGGATTTGATTGAGCTCAAAGCGCGCGCTTTCCATCTCATTGCGCGCTGCCGTGACCTCAGCGCCCAGCGTCAGGGCACTGGCCTCAATGATGCGCGCCTCAAGACGCGGCGCCGCTCCGGCGGGATCGCGTTGCAGCAGAACCTTGGCCAACTCACTGAAGCGCTTGGAGACTTCGTGGGTCACCCGATACTGCTCCTGCGCAGCCAACAGGCGCCAGGCCAGCAGGCGCACACGACCACTCAAGGTCAGGCGGAATTGCTCCAAGCCCAGTTGCGCCAGCTCAATCTCCTTTTGTGCAATCGCCTTGCGCAGGGAGAGGCGCCCCGCCCACTCCACCTGCTGGGTGAGCTGCACCGCCCAAGTGGGCCCATTGCTCAGCCCGCCCGTACTCAGATCGCGCACCCGCCAATTGCCCACACCGGTCATCAGCTCGGGGTTTTTGATCTCGCCGGCCTTGGTCAAGCCGCCCTTGGCAGCATCGACTTGGGCCTCGTAAAAACGCAGTTCGGGGTGAGTGGCGCGGGCCTTGGCCACCAGCGAATCAATGCTGACGGGTTCGGCGGTGGCGGCTGCCATGGTGCTGACAAAAAAGACAACAGAGAGTTTCATGAGAAAAAGGAGGGAGGAGGTACCGGATGGGGGAAAAAGGACAACAAGACCGCAAACGCCAACATGGGCATGACGCATCGAGGATGCGCCGGTCAGAGGCTGGAACGCGCCTGATCAGGCGCGGGTGGGCTCAACACTGCCTGACAGCTGTGGGCAGGGAACTGGCCTTGGGCGGCCCGCTACCGGGCCTGAAGCCGGACACAAGCCTGGAGCCTGCAGCGACATCCATTGGCCGTCTGAATTCCACCGATGCTCCCCAGGCCAGCGGCAGCCACTGAGCCTGCTGGCCTAAGCTGACCAAGCGACGGGCTTCGCCGCCGCGATCTTCAATGGCCTTGAGACAAATCACATGGTCCTCCTGCGCATCGCTGGAGGAGGCCTGCACCTGCGAGGGACCATGCTCCGTGCGGCCGGACGCATGCTTGGCATGCCCAAGCACCATGCGCATCTCACCATTCTTCGAGCCGCAGGCCTCGAGTTGATGCTCGCCAAGAAGACTCAGCGCGCCCTGCCAAAGCAGCGGCCCGGCAACTTGGGAGGAACACAGCCACACCAGCAACAAGGCCCAGGACCAACCCCGCAGACGCCGCGGTGCGCGCGCGGTGCTAAGCAAATGGGCTTGGGAAGACATGGCAGAGGCGTTGAAAACGCTGCGGCAAGGCGCGGAATTTCAAGGATACCGCCCAAGGCGGCAGGGTGCAAGCAGGATCGGACCCGGCCTAGGACCAGAGCAGGCGCAGCACCAGGGCCAGCACCACCAGCAGGAGCAGTGGACGAATCCAGCGTCTGCCATGGCGCAGGGCAAAACCCGCGCCCAAGGCCGCGCCACCAATCTGCCCGACAATCATCACCGCAGCGGCTGACCAGAGCACTTGGCCTGCAGCGATGAAGATCAGCAGCGAGCCGAGATTGCTGGTGAGGTTGACCACCTTGGTCAAGGCCGTGGCCTGCTCCATGGTCTTGCCTCGCCCCATCATCCAAGCCATGGCCCAGAAGGCTCCCGTGCCAGGGCCGAAGAACCCATCGTAAAAGCCCAGGCCCAAGCCGGCCAAGGCCACAAACAGCGGCCAGCGCAAACGCTGCTTGGATGGCTCACGGCCCAACCCCGGGCTCAGGGCCATCTGCAGGGCCACCAGCATCAGCAGCCAGGGCACCAACCGGCGCAGCCAGTGCGGATCGAGAACCGTCACCGCCCAAGCCCCAAGGGCAGAGGCCAGGGCAACCACCGCAATCAACAGCGCCAGCGGCTGACCCCTGAGCCAACCCGCAAGGGCGTAGCGCCAGACTGCCACTGCCGTGCCCACACTGGACTGCATCTTGTTGGTGCCAAAGGCAGTCGCCGGGGGCAGACCAAGCCCAAGCAACACCGGCACCGTAAGCAAGCCACCACCGCCGGCAATGGCGTCAATCCATCCCGCCGCAAGGCCGGTCAACCCAAGTAGCAGAAGTTGCTCCCAGGACATTGAATTCAGGCTGAGGCAGGAGGCGCCAGGCTGGCCGGATCAATGCGCGGAAACACGGGCGTGGGCTTGGCCAACTGATGCCCCTGCGGCAACACACCCCAAGCCAACTGATCAATCCGGAACCCATCGGGCAGAGGCAGGGCCAACTGCTCGCGCACCTTGGCCATGGCGGTGGGCATCACAGGATCCAGCAGGGCACTGACATGCCAGAGCGCCTCAGCCAGATGCGCCAACACGCTGCGCAGACGCGCCCCCTGCGCCGGGTCCTTGGCCAACATGAAGGGCTTGGTGGCGTCCACGAAGGCGTTGGCGGCGGTCACCACGCTCCAGGCCGCTGCAATGCCCTCGTCAATGCCCCAACCGTTCATGGCCTTGAGGTAGGCCGGCAGGGCCTCAGCCACCGTGCGACGCAAAGCCTGATTGTGTTCATCGTCGTGATCGCTCCAATCCACCACGCCGCCGAGATACTGGTGCGCCATGTTGAGGCTGCGGTTGAGCAGATTGCCAAGACCACCGGCCAACTCCTTGTTGTAACTCATCAGCAGGCGCTCATCGCTGAAGTCGCTGTCATAGCCGGTGGCGATGTCGCGCATGAGGTAATAGCGCAGACCATCCCCGGAGAAGGTGGCCGCCAAGAGCTTCGGGTCAATCACATTGCCCAGGCTCTTGCTCATCTTGGCCCCGCGCACATTCCACCAACCGTGCACCACCAGACGCGGCATCTGCTCATCGCTGAAGCCCAGGGCATGGAGCATGATGGGCCAGTACACGGCATGGGCGGGAACCAGAATGTCCTTGCCAATGATCTGCGCATCGGCTGGCCACAAGGGCTCAAAGGCCGGCAAATCCGCATTGCCGCACTCCTGACCCAGATAGCCGGCAAAGCTGAGATAATTGCTCAGCGCATCAAACCACACATAATTGACGAAGCGCGGATCAAAGGGCAGCGGGATGCCCCAACTCAGACGCTCAATGGGACGAGAAATGCACAGGTCCTGCTCGGGCCCCTCCAGGGCGTGCAGCACCTCGGCGGCGCGGTGCGCCGGGAAAATGAAGTCCGGGTGACTGCGAATAAACTCGCGCAACCAGGCCACATGCTGCCCCAGCCGGAAGTACCAGTTCTCCTCCTCAAACTCCACGACCTCGCCCCACTGCGGGCCAAATTCGCCGTTTTCATCGCGCTCGCGGTCGGTCAGGAACTGCTCTTGGCGCAGGGAATAAAAACCACGGTAACTTTTCTTGTAGAGTTGGCCGTCATCATGCAGGCGCTGCAGCATGGCCTGCACCACGCGCTTGTGACGCTCGTCCGTGGTGGCGGCCCAGCCATCGGGGCGCACCTCGAGTTGCTGCCAGAGCGCCGTGAAATGAGAGGTCACCCCGGCTACAAAGTCCTCGGGGCTTTGGCCGGCCTGCTCAGCGCTTTTCTGAACCTTCTGACCGTGCTGATCGACGCCGGTCAGGAAGTACACCTCACGCCCCTGCGCGCGTTGGAAACGCGCCATGACATCAGCCAGCACCTTTTCGTAGGCGTGGCCAATGTGCGGAGGCGCATTGGTGTAATCAATGGCGGTGGTGATGTAAAAGGGCTTCACGGCGGGGAGAGTGCGCCACTATTGGCAGCAAACCTGCCCCTCCCGCAAGGAGAGATGTCTAAACCAAGGCGCCAACAGACCCGCCTGACTCAGGGCTGCAGCTCGAGATTATCGATCAACCTTGCCCCGCCAAAGCGCAGAGCCAGCGCCAACAGGCTGTGGCTGTCGGCAATCTCATCGGGCTGCAGAGTGTCGCGGTTGACCAGCACCGCATAATCCAGACTGCCCAAGGGCGCTTCGGCCAGCAAATGGGCCTTGAGCGCCTCCAGCAGCGGTGTGGCAGAGTTCTGCCCGCCGCGCCACAAAGCCTGCACCCGCTGCAGGCCTTGATAAATGGCCGGGGCCTGCTCCCGCTCTGAGACACTGAGATACCGGTTGCGCGAGCTCATGGCCAAGCCATCAGCCTCGCGCACCGTGTCCAGGGCGTGGATGCGCACCGGCAGGTCAAGGTCTCGCACCATGCGCCTGATGATGGCCAATTGCTGATAATCCTTTTTGCCGAAGAAGGCATCAGCACAGGCACTTTGGTTGAAGAGCTTGGCCACCACGGTGCAGACTCCATCAAAATGCCCGGGGCGGCTCGCCCCGCAAAGCCCCTTGGAAAGCGAGGACTCGCTGATGCTGATGCTGCGGTCTGCGGCGTAAAAGTCCGTTGTCAGCGGAGCATACACCGCATCTGCGCCGCAGGCTTCGCAAAGGGCCAAGTCCTGCACCAGCGTGCGCGGGTAGCGATCGAGGTCCTCGCCCGGGGCAAACTGCAGCGGATTGACAAACACACTCACCAACACCCGCCCTGATGGACCCGCGTGCTGCCTTGCGGCTCGCACCAGGGCCGCATGGCCCTCATGCAAGGCCCCCATTGTGGGCACAAAACATGCGGCCGGGCCTTGGTGACGCCAATGCCGAAGGGCTTCAGGAGAATCGAGCTGGATCATGATTTCAAATCGCGGTTGGCAAACACGGCATGGCCCAAGACAAAGAGACTGGCATTGACGGCCATCAAGGTCACCAAACCCCGACCAATCCAAGCCCAGGGGACGGGATCGCGAAGGACAAAGGCCCAGGAGACAATGTGCTTGCTTAAAAGAAAGTCGTCATGGTTTTCCATGAACGAGCTCTCCATCAAGATGCGGTCAATGAGGAAGTAAGTCAGCGCGGCAACACTCGCCGCCGCGGGCTTGATGGGCAGACAGGAAAAGAAAAAGGCCAACGAGCTTAGGGTCAGCAGCGCGAGTGAGGAAGTCAGGGTGCTGAGTGCAAAGCGCCACAGCCCCGCGTTCCAATCATGAAACTCCATCAGCGGCGGATCGCGCATGAAGACAAAGAACCCTCCGCCCCAACCCTTCAGCAATAGGCCAAGCACCAGTGAACTCCAGCAGATGAACTGCACCAGCAACACCGTGTAGGCGGCTAGGCTCAGGTATTTGACTGCAAGCAAGCGAAGACGGCTGATGGGACGGATCAGCAGCAGTCGGTAGTGCCCATCCTCACTTTCCTTGGCCACCATGTCCCCGCCCACCAGGGCCAAATAGATGCTGCCGAGCAAAAGAATGGACAGCCCGATCACGATCATCGCCAGTGTCAATGCGGAGTCGTAGTGGCCAAACTGCTGTCCCTGGCGCTCGATAAACCAGGCCAGGCGCTTTTCCCCGCCCATGAACTTGAAGAGCACCAGGATTGCGGCTTCCAACAACAGGAAGGCCACAAAACCCATGAGGGTGCGCTTGCGCGCCAACAACTTGCGCATTTCAGCGCTCCACTGGCGGAAGAAAACAGTCATGACTTGCTCAGGCTCAGATACAATTCCTCCAAGGAAGCCTGGTGCACGACCCAGTGCTCGATGCGCGCACCGGCCTCCACCAATCGGCGCAGCAGATCCGCTCCACTGAGGTGTTCGGGCAGGTTGACGACCCCACTGGTTTCATCCCAGGAACATGCCGCCTGATGACAAACCTGCCTGATGAGGATGACATCAGGCCCCCGAAGGACATAGGCCGGGGCGTGATCCTTCCGCTGACGCAGACGAACCTCGCCTTCGTAAACCTTGGAGCCTTGTCTCAAAATGACACAGCGATCGCAAAGTTGCGCCACCTCCGAGAGCAGGTGGGAGTTGAGTAAAATGCTCAAGCCATGCTCGGCCCGCAGACGCAACAGCAACTCGCGCCATTCCACAATGCCTTCAGGATCGAGTCCATCGGTGGGCTCATCCAGCAACAGGCACTTGGGCATCGGCAGAAGGGCCTGTGCCAAGGCAAGGCGCTGCCGCATGCCATGGCTGTAGGTTCCCACGCGGTGATGCACTCGCTGGCTCAAGCCAACCATGGCCACGACGCGTTCCACTTCCCGGGGCTTCCACCAGCCGGAGAGCGCCGTCAGAGCCCGCAGATTCTGCATGCCGGTGAGATAGTCATAAAAGGCTGGCGCTTCGTAGATCGCCCCAACCCGACCCAGTGCTGCCACCTTGTCGCGTTCAATGCAATGTCCTGCGACGCGAACCGAGCCGGCATCTGGCCTCACCATGCCCAACAGGATGCCCATGAGCGTGCTCTTGCCGGCTCCGTTGTGGCCCAACAGACCGAGAATCTCGCCCTGCCGCAGTTGCAGGCTCACTGCATCCAAGGCCAAGCGTCCGGTGGACCAACGCTTGGTGACGGATTCAACCTCCACAACTGCCATGACCTCATTCAAGCAGAACCGCGTGGCTTGGCAATCGCGTCCTCCACGCAGAGGCACCTTCATCCACCTGCTCAGGTGGTTGCCTCACACTGCGCGTTTCCACCTCGCACAGCAGGAGGGAGGATGCGCATCTCGTGGGGCAGAAAAAACCCTGTGGGGATTGCTCCCCACAGGGCTTTGAGGCGATGTCATTGCCGTTTTCAGGCGGCGACAGGATCGCCGTGGTCAAGACTTACTTCTTGGCCTTCTTGGCGGCCTTCTTGGCGGCCTTCTTCGGAGCGGCCTTCTTAGGGGCGGCGGCCTTCTTGGCGGCTTTCTTCGCGGGGGCCTTCTTGGCGGCTTTCTTTGCAGCTTTCTTAGCCATGGTGTTTGTGTTGTTGTTGGTTGCTTTGTTTTTTTGTTTTGCCGAGGAGGCGGCGGAACCGCCACCACGGACATTGTTTCCAGCGGCCTTTGCAGCGGCGCGCTTTTCCTCGATGGCGGCCTGCGCAGCGGCAAGTCGTGCAACGGGGACTCGGAAAGGACTGCAGCTGACATAGCTCAGCCCCACCTGATGGCAGAACTTCACGGAGTCAGGATCACCACCGTGCTCGCCGCAGATGCCCAACTTGATGTCGGGGCGGGTGCGGCGGCCTTTCTCGATGGCCATGCGGATGAGTTGACCGACGCCCGTGGTGTCGAGCGTGGCAAAGGGGTTCTTCTTGAAGATCTCGTTCTCCGTGTAGGGCATCAGGAAGCTGCCCATGTCGTCGCGGCTGATGCCGAGAGCGGTCTGCGTGAGGTCGTTGGTGCCGAAGGAGAAGAACTCCGCCGACTGAGCGATTTCGTCAGCGGTGAGTGCTCCACGGGGCACCTCAATCATGGTGCCGACCATGTAGTCGAGCTTGATTTTCTTCTCGGCCATAACTGCCTTCGCGGTGTTGTGAACGATTTCCACCTGAAGGTCTAGCTCTTTTTTGAAGCCGACCAGCGGGATCATCACCTCGGGCTTCACCTTGATGCCCTTCTTGGCGACATCAGCAGCCGCTTCAAAGATGGCACGAGCCTGCATGGCGGTGATCTCGGGATAAGCGATGCCAAGGCGGCAACCACGATGGCCGAGCATGGGATTGAACTCATGCAAGGCGGCAACGCGAGCCTTCACCTTGTCGACGGTCACGCCCATCTTCTTGGCCAAGTCCGCCTGAGCCGAGGTCTCATGGGGAACGAACTCATGAAGAGGTGGGTCAAGCAGACGGATCGTGGCAGGCAATCCCTTGAGCGCCTTGAAGATACCAGTGAAGTCAGCGCGCTGGTAAGGCAGCAGCTTGGCAAGGGCCTTTTCACGGTCCTTGAGGTTGTCGGCGAGGATCATTTCGCGCATGGCGTCGATGCGGTCACCCTCAAAGAACATGTGCTCTGTGCGGGTCAAACCGATGCCCTGGGCGCCAAAGGCGATGGCGTTCTGGGTTTGCTCGGGGTTGTCGGCATTGGTGCGCACCTGCATGCGGGTGACCTTGCCACACCAGTCCATGAGCTGGCGGAAGGCCTTGAACTTCTCGGTCGCTTGAGCGGCGCGGTCGCCGTGCAGCAGACCGGTGATGATCTCCGAGGGGGCGGTCTTGAGCTGGCCGCCATAAATGGTGCCGGCGGTGCCGTCGATGGAAAGGTGGTCCTTGCCCTCGCGGAAGACCTGGCCGCTGATGGTGGCGGTCTTCTTTTCGTAGTCGATTTCCACGGCGCTTGCGCCGCAGATGCAGACCTTGCCCATTTGACGGGCCACCAGAGCAGCGTGTGAGGAGACGCCGCCCTTGGCGGTAAGAATGCCCTCAGCGGCGATCATTCCGCGCAGATCTTCTGGGCTGGTCTCATTGCGGACCAAGAGCACCTTCTCGCCTCGCTCCGCGGCGGCGGCGGCGCGGTCGGCGTTGAGGTAAATGATGCCGGAGGCAGCGCCAGGACCAGCGGGCAGGCCCTTGCCGAGTTCCTTGGCCTTGCGGACTTCCGCCAGATCAAAGATGGGGGCGAGGAGTTGGTCGAGCTGATCGGCGGGGTTGCGCAGGATGGCGGTTTCCCAATCAATGAGCTTCTCCTTGACCATGTCCATGGAGAACTTCAGGGCGGCGGCGGCGGTGCGCTTGCCGTTGCGGGTCTGCAGCATGAACAATTTGCCCTGCTGGATGGTGAACTCAACATCCTGAACATCCTTGAAGTGCTTCTCGAGGATGGCACGGACCTTCATGAGCTCGGCGTAGGCCTTGGGCATCTCCTTCTGGAGTTGGGCCACAGGCTCAGGGGTGCGCACGCCAGCCACCACATCTTCGCCCTGGGCGTTGATGAGGAATTCGCCGTAGAACTCATTGACGCCATTGGCAGGGTTGCGGGTGAAGGCCACGCCAGAACCGGAGTCGGTGCCTGTGTTGCCGTAGACCATGGCCTGCACATTGACGGCAGTGCCCCACTCATGGGGAATGTTGTACTTGCGGCGATAGACGATGGCGCGGTCATTCATCCAGGAACCAAACACTGCGCCGGCGGCGCCACGAAGCTGGTCCCAGGGGTCGTTGGGGAACACCTTGCCGGTGCGCTCCTTGACCAGTGCCTTGAAGCGCTTGACCAGTTCCTTTTGGTCCGCTGCAGTGAGTTCACTGTCGATGATGTCGCGATGATAGGTCTCGTGCTTGAAGGACTCAATGACGGTCTCAAAGGGCTCATGGTCTTCGCCCTCGCGCTTCTGCACGCCAAGCACAACATCGCCATACATCTGAATGAAGCGGCGGTAGCAATCCCAAGCGAAACGCTCGTTGCCAGTGGCATTGGACAAGGCCAGCACGGTCTGGTCGTTGAGGCCAAGATTGAGGATGGTATCCATCATGCCAGGCATGGAGTCACGGGCGCCGGAGCGCACGGCAACCAGCAGCGGCATGCCCTTGGCATCACCAAACTTGCAACCCATGATCTTTTCCATGGCGGCCACGCCGGCTTCCATCTGCGACTGCAGCACCGAGGGATAGCTGCGCTTGTTGGCGTAGTAGTAGGTGCAGACTTCTGTGGTGATGGTGAACCCCGGAGGCACTGGCAGGCCAATGCGGCTCATTTCAGCGAGGTTGGCGCCCTTGCCGCCAAGCAGGGACTTCATGGACCCGTCGCCGTCTGCCTTGCCGGCTCCGAAGGAGTAAACATACTTGACTGCCTTGCTGCTTTTGCTCGCTGCTTTTGCCATAAAATTAGGGACGCTATCGGCGTGGATGAGGGGTTGGGTGTTGGTTAAAAAGGAATAATGAAGAAAGCAGTATAAGATGCAAGCACAACTTGACAACAGAAAGTTGCCCCCCTTCCCGCGCGCCATTTTTTCAGCAGTCTTGACGGCGGCGCCTCGATTGTGATTTAACCATCATCACGCTTCCTCTTCATCGCCTCCAACCCATCCTTCCCGACATCATGAAAGTCCAAAGCTCCCGCGCCTTCCGCAGCTTCCAACAAGCCTTCACTCTGGTTGAGTTGCTTGTGGTGGTGGTCATCATTGCAATTCTTGCTTCATTGGCCGTGCCCGTGACCAATTCGGTGATGCGCCGCGCAAACGAGCTTCGCACCAAGGCAGTGATGAAGGACCTGGAGGTGGCCATCAGCAACTTCCGCGCCGAGTACAACCGCATGCCCATCACCATCAGCAACAACAGCGGGGGCAGCGATATCCAACCCATCCTGACCAATGATCAAACGCCGCTCATTGCAGTGCTAATGGCCATGGGCGATCCCAACAGCAATGCCGAGGCCAAGTCCTTCAACTCCCGCTGGATCAAGTTTATTGACCTCGCGATCGCCAAAAATGGCCAGAGCTTTGGAGTGATCCTCAGCGGCGGTGCCACCGGTAACATGCGTCTGGTGGACATCTGGGGCATGCCCTACTCCATCATCATTGACAGCAATCTCGACAACCAAATCACGAACCCCGACGCAAAGAACTCCGATCAGAGGGTGTCGGCCCGTGCGCCGCAGTTCCTGCCGCGCACCATTGGAGTGCAAAGCTACGGCCCGGACAAAATCGCCAACACCAAGGACGACATCGTCTCCTGGCGCTGATTCAACCCGATGCAAAACGCTGCGGCTCTCCATGGGCCGCAGCGATTGCGATCTTGCCAGCGGCTGGACAGCCTCGAGGGCCAGGCTGACACGAGACTCAGGGGCGCAGGTTGCCAGCCTGATTCGTTCACTGTCTCAACCGTAACGAGACAGCAGCTCGGCAGCCTTGGCGGGATCCACCTTTTCGTGGAAGTCGTCCTCGACCATGCAGACCGGGCCCGTGCCACAACTGGCAAGGCACTCGGCAAACTCGATGCTGTAGCGCCCATCGGGGCTGACCGCAATCGGGTGATGATGATCGCTGTGGCTGCGGTCAATGTTGGCCGCGCGGCAAAGGGCTTCCATCAACTCATAGCTGCCGGCCATCGCACAGGACAGCGTGCGGCAGACGCGGATGTGGAAGCGACCTGGGGCGCTCTGCCGGAAACCAGGGTAGAAGGTGACCACCTCAAGAACCTGCACCGGCTCGAGGCCGAGTTTGTCAGCCACCCATTGCACGGCCTCTGGGCCGATGAAGCGGAAGTGATGCTGAAGCAGGTGCAGCAGTGGCAGCACGGCGCTGCGCTTGGAGACGGGGTAATGCGTGATGACCTCGTCGATCTTCTGTTCCAATTCAGCGGGGAGGGCCAGGGACATGGGGTGGGCTTGGGCGGAAGGGTCAGGGCGCAATCAACGGTCGCACTCGCCCATGACGAAATCCAGACTGCCGAGGACGGAGGGCACATCGCTGAGCAGATGCCCGGGCAGCATCTTGGGCAGGATGCTCAGGTTGATGAAGGAGGGGCTGCGGATTTTGAGGCGGTAGGGGACGCCGCCGCCCTTGCTGTGAATGTAAAAGCCGAGCTCGCCCTTGGGGTTCTCGGCGCCGAAGTAAACTTCACCGGCAGGGGCGTCGATTCCTTGGGTGGCGATGATGAAGTGGTGGATCAATTCCTCCATCTTCATGAGCACCTTTTCCTTATGGGGCAGCAGGCCCTTGGCTTCGGCGACTTGAATGGGGCCGCCAGGCAGTTGGTCGAGAACCTGGCGCAGAATCCGCACGCTCTGGCGCATCTCTTCCATGCGCACCAGGTAGCGGTCGTAGCAATCGCCCTTGCTGCCCACCGGCACATCGAACTCGTAGCGCTCGTAGTCGAGGTAGGGATTGGCCTTGCGCAGGTCGTGGCGCACACCGCTTCCGCGCAGATTGGGGCCGGTGATGCCCCACTCCACGGCTTCCTTGGCGCTGATGACGCCCAAGTCCTGGGTGCGGGCAATGAAGATGGCGTTGCGCGTCAGCAGCTTGTCAACCTCGTCAATGACGGGCTCAAGCTCATTGAGGAAGCGGCGCACATTCTCCACAAAGCCGTCGGGAAGGTCGCGGACCTGCCCACCGACGCGAGTGTAGCTGGTGGTGAAGCGCGCGCCGGTGAGTTGCTCGCAGAGGTTGTAGATTTTTTCACGCTCGGTGAAGGTGTAGAGGAACACCGTCATCGCGCCGACATCCATGGCAAACACCCCAACCCCGAGCATGTGGGCTGAGATGCGGGCCAACTCGCAGCAAATCACGCGGATGGCGCGACCGCGCTCGGGCAACTCCCAGCCCATGAGCTTCTCACAGGCCATGGCGTAGGCCACATTGTTGGCCAACGGGGCAAGATAATCCAAGCGGTCCGTGTAGGGCACGAACTGGTTGTAGTGCATGTTCTCGGCGATCTTCTCGTCGCCGCGATGCAGGTAGCCCACATCCGGATCAGCCTTGGTGATGACCTCACCGTCGAGCTCAAGGACCAGACGCAGCACCCCGTGGGTTGCCGGGTGGGAAGGACCCATGTTGAGCACCAGCTTCTCACCCACGAGATCCGTGGTGGTCTGCTCCAGGGCCTGAGCCTTCGCTGCTGCCTGGGCAGCCGTGTCGGGGGCTTGATATTCGCGCGTGACGGTAGGCATTGAGCAGGAGGCGTGGAGGGCCAGTATTCTACGCCCCCCAAGGGCGGCAAGGTGAATTTGTGAAAAATTTCACAAGCGCCCTGACCGCAGGGGTACCCGATGCCCGCTTATTTCAAGTCTGCGGCCATCTCCAGCAAGGCCTTGAGCATGATCTCCGAGGCCTGCGGCTCAAGATTGTTGGTGCCTGGCCAAGTCTCATAGCCGCCGAGTTCAAAGTGCCGTGGATGCGGCATGTAGCCGTAGTAGCCGTGCGCCAGCTCCACCATGAAGCTGTGGGCAATCGGGCTTTGCTGGCGGAAGGCCACGCCCGTCTCGGCAAAGGTCTCGCAGGGCGAGCTGCCGATGGCAATGTCGCCTAGGCGCAGCAATTGCGCGGGGAACTTGGTCTGCGGACTGGCCTGGGCCAGACGCTGAACACGCCCGGCATAGGCCACGCCCAGATCCACTTTGCCTTGAATGCGCGGGGCCTTCTGCTCAGTCTGCTTGGCCCAGGCCAGCAACTCGGGTTCAATGCGGCGCCAAGCGATGGGCAATTCGCGGTAGGAGGCGGCCAAGGCCGCCTCATCCTTCCACTGCAGTGAGGGCATGAGGCTCTGGACTTTCGCCGCCAGGTCCTCTGCCACCAGACGCATCTGCTCATAGGCGGGGCGACGCGGCCCGGGCTGACGGAAGTTGATGTTGTTGGCGTCGCCGCTGGTGCCATTGGCCATCATCGCCACAAAGGGGGCCTCGGGATCGGCCTTGGCGAGTTGACGCTCCAGCGCCCGGCAGAAGTAGCCGTAGTAATCCGCGGAGATGTGGCCCTCGCCCACCCCACCGACATAATGCAGCGAGTAAGCGCAGTAAGTGCTGATGAGTCGGCCATTGGGCTCGCGCAGTGCAATCACGCTGACGGTGGGATCGGGCTTGCCCGCGGGCTCAATCAAGGCGGGGTTGCCCGCCCCTGGGTTCATTTTCACGCGGTCAATCTTGCCAAAGGGATTGGGTGGCATGGCGCCCTCCTTGAGGAACCAGCGCCGAATGTGAACATGCTCTGGAGCCTGCAGGCTACCGAAGGCGATCTGCGCCGGGCGCAACAGGTTGGCCGCGCGGCGCACGGCATCAGCGATGCGTCGGGCCACAAAGCGCTGGTAGTCGGTCAACTCAACATCGCTGCTGTAATGCCGCACAGGCCCGCCCAGGGCATTGGTGGCGCTGTGAGTGTGAGTGCAGGAGATGAGTACATTTGCAGCGGGAATGCCGGCCTCCTTCTCGATCCATTGCCGAGCCTGCAGCGAGACACTGCGATGCATCCCCAACAGATCACAGACCACGAGGGCCAATTTGGTTTTGCCGTCGTCAAGCACCAGGGCACGGGCATGCAGCTCATCGTGAATGTGGGTGCAGGGGAAGGGCGCAAATCCGCCCACCACCTCGCCTCCAAGCTCCGGGGTGATGTTGCTGGTGGCCGCCCCGGCGCGCAAGGCCGCCTTCAAGGGTTGCAGCGAAACCAACAAGGCCAGAACGGTGAGGATCAGTCGCGGGGTCATCCCGACTAAACGCTCATCGGGCGCAGGGTTCTTCCACGGACGGCAACACCCGCGTCATCAGGGCCGCACGGTTACCGGTGTGCCGGGGCCGACATGATGGTAGAAAATCTCTGCCATGCGCGCCGGCATGCGCACGCATCCATGGCTGGCGGGATAGCCGGGCAGGAAGCCCTCGTGCATGCCCGTGGCTCCGCTGAAGCGCATGAAGTGATGCATCTTGGAACCTTCAAAGCGCGTGCCCGCCGGGGGACGATCCTTGGAGATGTCGATGTTGGCCACCACCACGCGCCCGCTGCCATCGACGAAGTCGCCGTACAGATTGGACTTGTGCCAGCGGTCCTTCTCGATGATTTTAAAGCGACCCGTCTTGGTGCCGTGCTTTTCATCGCCGGAGGAGATGGCCGATACCCCGGCGAGCCTTCCGCCTTTGTAGAAGTAGGCCTTTTGGTCGCTCAAATCGATGATGATGCTGGGCTCACCAGCCATGCCGTCGCCGTCCCAATGAGAGACCAGGTCCTGATTGTACAACGCGGAATGCGGCACACGCTCAGGCGGGAAGGCCTCGAGGTAGGGTACTGGGGCGCCGGACTGGGCCTGAATGAAGTCCTGCACAATTGCACAGGAACTCAGGCAGAGGCTGAGCAGCGCAAGGAGGCAAAGGTGCGGTCGTGGCATGAGAGAATCACAGGCTGGCGATACGCGCAGCGCTGGGGATTTTGCAGCGAGGCCCCGTCCCTGTCCACCCCTTCTTGCTTTTGCCAAGCTGGCGCATCCGCAGGCCCACCCGCCATGCCCGAGGTGCCAGATTGACACCGCAGAAATCCGCCCCAAGATGAGCTTCGCGGCGTAATCACCGTCAGGCCCATGCGATCCGCTTTCGTCGACAAACTGCTCAAGCGCATGGATCGCCTTGAACCGGCTGAGGTTCAGGCGGTCATGCTGGATTTGCTGCGTGAAAAAGGCTTTCTGGAACGAGTCTTTCAGGCCCTGCAGGAAGGGTTGATCCTGCTCGATACTCAAGGCGTGGTGACCTATGTCAATGAATCCGCCTGCCGTTTTTTTGGAGTGCAGGCCGATCAGGTCCTGGGACGCAAACTCACCGAGGGCATGCGGGGGTTGGACTGGAATGACCTGCTGAAATCCGGGGCCGTGGTCAGCCGCGACCTCGAGGTCTTCTATCCTGAAAACCGCTTCCTGAATTTTTACATCGCCAGCATCGATGAGAGCCGTGAGCAGGGCTTTGTGATGCTGATCCGCGATGTCACTGAAAACCGTCGCCGCACTCAGGAGCAGATCGAGAGCGAGCGCCTCAGCGCCTTCACCCTGCTGGCCGCCGGAGTGGCCCATGAACTGGGCAACCCACTCAACTCATTGACCATTCACCTGCAATTGCTGCAGCGCCGACTCAAGCGTCTGGGCAAGGGCGGTGAAAGCCTGCAGGAGCACCTCGAGGTGGCCACTGGCGAGATCAAGCGCATGGATGGCATCATCAGCCAATTCCTGGCGGCCATCCGGCCCACCAAGCCACAATTGCAGCGCTGTGATCTCGGCGAGTTGCTGCGCGAGTCGCTGCGCCTGCTGGCCCCGGAACTCGAGCAACACCGCATCGAAGTGAAGCTCGAGCTGCGCGCCGACCTGCCCTCGCTGCTGCTGGACGCCGATCAGATCAAGCAGGCCATCTACAACCTGATCCGCAATGCTGCACAGGCGATGCCCGATGGCGGCAGGCTGCGCATCGAGGGGCACTTCAACGACTTTGAAGTGCGGCTCTGTTTTGAGGACAGCGGACGCGGCATCAGTGCCGAACAAATGGGACGCCTGTTTCAGCCCTTCTCCACCACCCGCGCCACGGGCACCGGACTGGGCCTGCTGATCGTACGCCGCATCGTCCGCGAGCACGGCGGTGAAATCGACATCGAGTCCAGCGTGGGCAAGGGCACCCGCGTCAGTCTCTGGCTGCCGCTGCACGAGCGCCGCATCCGCCTTCTGGGTGAGGGCCCGCCGCCCGAGTCCGATCCCTCCGCAACCGCCACCGACCATGAATGACCTGGCCACCCTGCTCATCGTCGACGACGAACGCCACACCCGCGAGGGGCTGCGTCAATCGCTGGAGGACGAGTTCGACTGCTTTGTGGCCTCCAATGCCACGGAGGCCTTGGAGCATCTTCGCCACGACGGCATTGATGTGATGCTCACCGATCTGCGCCTCGGCGGCGATGATGGCATGAAACTCCTGGAGCAGGCCATGGCCCTGCCCAAGCCGCCGGTCTGCATCATGATGACCGCCTACGGCAGCGTGGAAACCGCCGTGGAGGCCATGCGCCGCGGCGCCTATCATTTTGTCACCAAGCCGCTGAACCTCGATGAGGTGGAGTTGCTCATCAAACGCGCCCTGCGCAGCCGCCGCCTCGAGCAGGAAAATCACAGCCTGCGCCAGCAGGTTGAGGAGAAGTTCAGCGTGCAGGGCATTTTGGGCCGCGACGACAGCCTGCGCCCGATTCTGCAGACCATTGAGCAGGTCGCGCCCACCCGCGCCACGGTGCTCATCGAGGGCGAGAGCGGAACCGGCAAGGAACTGGTGGCCCGCGCCATTCACCACCTCAGCAACCGGCCCAAGGCCAAGCTCATCACGGTGCACTGCGCCGCACTTTCACCGCAAATTCTGGAGAGCGAGCTCTTCGGCCATGAAAAAGGCGCCTTCACCGGCGCACAGGAAAAACGCATTGGCCGCTTTGAGCTGGCAGATGGCGGCACCCTGTTTTTGGATGAGATCGGCGAGATTGACGCCAACACGCAGGTCAAATTGTTGCGCGCCCTGGGCGAGCAAACCATTGAGCGCGTTGGCGGTGCCAAGCCCATCAAGGTCGATGTGCGCGTGATTGCGGCCACCAACCGCGATCTGGCCGCGATGGTGCGCGAAGGCAAATTCCGCGAGGACCTCTACTGGCGCCTGCGCGTGGTGACCATTGCCATGCCACCACTGCGCAGCCGCAAGGGCGACATTCCCGTGCTGGCCGAGCACTTCCTCAAGGAGTTGGCGCAGGCCAATCAAAAGGCCTTCAAGCCACTGGGCGAGGATGCCCTGCCCCTGCTCATGAGTCATGACTGGCCCGGCAATGTGCGCGAACTGCGCGCGGCCATTGAGCATGGCGTGGTGATGAGCAACACCGGACGCGTGATGGCCAAGCATCTGCCGGCCTACCTCTCAAGACCCGGCGGCCTGGGTTGGCGCAGCCCCGTGGCCGGCGGTGGCGCGGGCGGCAGTGGCGCCCCATCCGCACCCGCGAGCCCTGGTTCAAAACATGCCGCTGAAGGCTCGCCGCTGGATGTGCATGCCATGGAAAAGCAACTCATCGTCGAGGCCCTGGAGCGCTGCGGCAACAACCGCAGCGAAGCCGCAGAGATGCTCAACATGAGCCGCCGCAGCCTGCAGCGCAAACTCAAGCAGATGGGCATGGTGCGCCGCCATCGCCGCCGCGGCCCCAATCCCTAAGCCCTTCCATCATGTCCGATCTCTTTCTCCACCCCGTCCTGCCTGACTTTCTCACCGGACCGCTGCAGCAACTCGGCAAGGCGCACCGCAGCCCCGAAGCCAGCTGTGAGGTGGTGGTGGTGCCTGGCGGCCTTTCCCTCTCAACGACATGGCTGGATGCCCTGCCCGCCCTGCGGCTCATCAGCGTGTTTGGCGTGGGCTTCGACGGCGTGCCCCTTGAATACTGCCGCAAGCGTCAAATCGCCGTCACCAACACCCCGGATGTGCTCACCGATGATGTGGCTGACATCGCCACTGCGCTGGTGTTGATGACCAGCCGCAACCTCGGTGAGGCCGAGCGATTCACCCGCGCCGGACGCTGGCTGGCAGGGTCCCTGCCGCTGGCTCATGCGCTGCGCGGCAAAACCGCAGGCATTCTGGGCATGGGCCGCATTGGCAAGGCGATTGCCCAGCGCCTGCAGGCTCATGGCATGACCATCGCGTACCATGGCCGCCGCGCGCAACCCGACTTGCCCTGGCCCTGGTGCTCAAGTCTCAGGGAGTTGGCCCGACAAAGTGATTTCCTCATCGCCGCCTGCCCTGGCGGCCCTGAGACCCTGCATCTCGTCAACGCCGAGGTGCTTGCCGCCTTGGGCCCCCAGGGCACGCTGATCAACATCGCCCGCGGCAGCGTGGTTGACAGCAATGCGCTGGTCCGCGCCCTGCAGGACGGCCGCATTCGCGCTGCCGGCCTCGATGTCTACGAGCAGGAACCGCAAATCCCACAGGCCCTTCTGGACTGCCCACGCTGCGTGCTGCTGCCGCATGTCGGCAGCGCCACCCACGAAACCAGACAGGCCATGGCCGATCTGGTGTTGGCCAATGTGCGCGCCCATCTGCGCGGCGAGGCGCTGATCACGCCGGTGTCCTGAGCCGCGGGGCAAAATTGTCCGCATCCTTTCCTTGCGCTCAAGCCACGCGCTTCCAGACTGCAGCCATCATGGCCGCCACTGATTTGAGCGCACTGCACGCCGCCATCCGCGATGTGCCCGACTTTCCCAAGCCCGGGATTTTGTTCAAGGACATCACGCCCCTGCTGGCGGACGCAGCCCTCACAGCGCAGGCCATCAGCGCGATGCTCGAGCCCTTTGCGCAGAGGCGCATCGACAAGGTGGTGGGCATTGATGCGCGCGGCTTCATCTTTGGTTCGATGATCGCCCAACGAATCGGTGCGGGCTTTGTGCCGATTCGCAAAAAAGGCAAGCTGCCCTGGCGCACCCGAGGCGTGGACTACTCCCTGGAATACGGCACTGCCAGTGTCGAGATGCACGAGGACGCCCTGCGCCCCGGCGAGCAGGTCCTGTTGGCCGATGACCTGCTGGCCACCGGCGGCACGGCCGCTGCGGCGCTGCAACTCATTGACCAGTCCGGTGCCACGCTGGTGGGCTCGAGCTTCCTGATTGAACTGACCTTTCTCGAGGGCCGACAGCGCTTGGCCCAGAGCCCGATCGTTCACTGCCCGCTGCGCTACTGATCATGACTGAGAAGGAATACCTGCGCCACCTTGAGGCCATCGGCAAACGCCTCTTTGGCCCGGCTGACGCCCTGCCGCGCAGCCGCAACGAGACCCTCAAGCTGGCGAAGCGTTTTCTCAAGCTCAAGGCCACACGCATCAAGCAGCGCCATCGCGCCGGCGTGGACGGAGCAGAGGTCTGCCGCATGCACAGTGATGTGGTGGACCTGCTCTCAAGGCAGTTGTGGCGCGAGTGCCTGGCCCATCTTCCCGCCGACAAGGATCACCCCGCGCGTGCTGTCAGCGTGGTGGCCCATGGAGGTTACGGCAGGCGGGTGATGGCGCCGCACAGCGATGTGGACTTCACCTTCATGCTGGCAGGCAACGGCACCCAGGTGCCTACCGAGGCCGCCAAGGTGATCTCGGAATTCCTGCTCTTTTTTTATGACCTCAAACTCAAGGTCGGGCAGGCCACGCGCTCGGTGGGCGACTGCCTGCGCCAGGCCAACGAGGACATGATGACCAAGACCGCGCTGATGGAGGCGCGGCTGATCTGCGGCGACGGTGCGCCCTTTGAGGAATTCCAGCGCCGCTTCGGGCCGGAGTGCATGAAAAACCGCACCGCAGAATTCCTGCGCCAGCGCCTTGATGACCTCGCCCAGCGCCATCACAAATTTGGCAACACTCACTGCGTGCAGGAGCCCCATGTCAAAAACGGCTGCGGCAGTCTGCGCGACTACCAAAACCTGATCTGGGTGACCTTTGCCCGTCTGGGCACCCTCAACCCGCGCGACCTGGTGGCCAAGGGCTTCATGTCGCCACTGGCCTGGCGCGAACTCTCCGCGGCCTACAACTTCATCCTGCGCACGCGCAATGAAATGCACTACAGCGAGCGCCGCGCCGGCGATCTGCTCACCCTGCGCCTGCAGGGCGTGGTGGCCACCAACCTGGGCTACCGTCACAAGCGCATCCTGCGCCGCATCGAGGCCTTCATGCGCGATTACTACACCGCAACGCGGGACATTTTGCAGCGCAGCAGTGAGGTGATGGACAGCCTCAATCTGGCCACCCAGGAAGAGGACAGCGGAAAACGACGCGGCCTGCTGAGCTTCATGATCCGCCGCCGTCCCTCGGGCCGCAGCGAAAAAACCGACGGCTTCATCATCCGCAACGAGCGCCTCTTTGCCGAGGACAAGAACATCTACCGCCAGGATCCAGCACGCCTGATGCGCACCTTCCTGCTGACCCAGCAGCGCCACCTGCGCATGAGTCCGCAGCTCTTTCAACTCATGCAGGGCAGCTTCCGACTGGTCAATGCGGGCCTGCGTTATCAGCGCGATGTGCGCGAGGTGTTTTTGGAAATCCTCAGCCACCGAGGCGAAGTGGCCCGGGTGCTGCGGCAGATGCACCGCGTGGGGCTGCTGGGCCGCTACCTGCCGGAATTTGGCGCCCTGACCTGCCTGGTGCAGCACGAGTTTTTCCACCGCTACACCGCCGATGAGCACACCCTGCGCACGCTGGACATGCTCGATCAACTCCTCGAGCCCGGCAGCGGCCACGAGCTTTATCGGCGCCTGTTCCAACAAATCCAACAACCCGAGATTCTCTATCTGGCGCTGCTGATGCATGACACGGGCCGCGCCGCCAACACCCGCGCCCACGACGCACAAAGCACGCTGCTGGCCGACGCCGTCTGCCGCCGTCTGATGATCAAGGGCGAGCGGCGGCGCCTGCTGTTGTTCCTGGTGGACAATCACCTGCTGCTGTACCGAACGGCCACCACCTCCAATCTCGAGGATCCGCTGGTCATCGGCGAGGTGGCGCGCATCGTCAAAAGCAAGGAGTATCTCGATGCCCTGCTGGTCATGACCCATGCCGACTCGCGCGGCACCAGCGAAGGCAGTTGGACCGGCTACAAGGAGGCCAGCATCCTCGGCCTCTACCACAGCACGCTGGCCTACCTCGATGCGCCAGCCGACTTCATGCGCCGCGCCAGCGCCCCGCTTGAGGAACTGCAGCAAGCCGTGCAGGCCGCGCTGAGTGCGGATTACCAGGCTGAAACCGCCGCGCACTTCCAGCACATGCCGCGCAGTTACTTCAACTTCCGCGAAGCCGCAGCCATCGCCGCCCATGTGCGCCAGATGCGCGAGTTCTTCGAGCAATTGCGCCAGGGCGACGGCGACAGCGGCCTGTTGCCTGTGGTGCGCTGGCAGGACTTTCCTGCCGTGGGCTACAGCGAGCTGACAGTCGTGGGCTGGGATCGTCACCTGCTGCTGGCGCGCCTCTCCGGAGCGTTGGCGGCGCAGGGCATCAATATTTTGAGCGCTGACTTTTTCCAGCGCGCCGATCATCTCGTGCTCGATGTGCTGCGGGTCTGCAACACCAACTTCGCCGCCATCACCAGCAAGAGCGCCAAGGCCCGCGTCGAGCAGGCCTTGCGCGAGGCCCTGCTGCAAAGCCAATTCGATTTTCGCGAGGCCATTGCCGCCCTGCGCCAGCGCCTGCCCGACTTCGGCGAAGCGGCCGGCGAAATCCCCCAACGCATCTTCATCAACAACGAGGTCTCGCCCGATCACACCGTGGCCGAACTGCAGGTCATCGACCGCCTCGGCCTTCTGCACGAGGTCATGGTGGCGATTGGCCAGCTCGATTTGAGCGTGGCCCACGCCCGCATCTGCACGGACAAGGGGATGGCCATTGACGCCATTTACATCCAAGGTCAGGACGGCGGCAAACTTCGCGATCCCGCACAACTCGACCTGCTCAGGCAGCGTCTGGAACAGGCCCTGCTGGCCAAGCCGCTGAGCGCGGCACCACAAGACTCGCCATCGCCGGAGGCTTGAATCCTCAGCGACTCAGGATCCAGGCCCCGAGACGGCGGGCGTCCGCCTCCGCAAAGGCCGACTCCGTGGCGCATTGCGCCGCGCTCAGGGCCTTGCGATGATCCAGACAGCCTGCCTTCCACACCCAGCACTGCTCGCGGTGCGGGCCCACGCGACGCGGATCGCTCCAGGTGTGAATGCCCACGGTGTTGGGATTGAGCGCGGCAGCCAGGTGCATGGGCCCGCTGTCCACGCTGATCACCCACTTGGCCTGCCTGAGAACCAAGGCCAGTTGCGGCAGACTGGTGCGGCCGCTGAAATCCGTCACATGCCCTCCCTTGGGACGCCATGGCTCGGCGCGCATGCCCACCAGGGCCACAGGCCGCGGTGCCAGCGCATCGCAAAGCGCCTGCAACACGCCGTCCTCAAGCGACTTGCCCGCGCCACGCGACCAGGGATGCAGGACCACCAGCTCATCACTTTGCGGCCATCCCGCAGGCCAGGGCGCCTGTAGCCCCTCAAAGATGGTCGAGTCCGACGCCGCCTCAATGCCGAGGGCCTGAACCATCGCCAAACAGCGCTCCAGCGCATGCGCCCCTGAGTCAACCTTCACCACCTCATCGTGCAGGTGCCGCGCCCCCTCGCGCGAATCTGAAAGGCCCATGACCCAGGCCGGGTTGGCCGCGCGGGCCAGCAAGGCGCTGCGCAGCAAGCCTTGGAAATCCAAGGCCAAAACCTGACCTCCCGCCGACGGCAGGTGGCGTCTTGCCCAGAGCATGGCGCGCAGCGGGCCCAAGACCCCGCGAAATCGGCGGCGCGGAAAACGCTGCACCGCATCCAGCCAAGGCAGGGCCTCAAGCAGCGGGGCCCACTCCTCATTGACCAGCCAACGCAGGCGCAGGCCTGGCTTGGCCAAGTGCAGGGCATGCACCGCAGGCAGGGCGTGAATGATGTCGCCCAGGGAGGAGGGCTTGACGATGAGCACCTCGTCGGCCAAGGCCAGCGCGGCCATGCCTCCGTTGGCCAAAGCAGGAGCAGGCGCGCCGTTCATGGCAGGCCTTATTTGCCCAGCAGCAGGCGCTCGGCCAACAGCGAGGGCAGGCCGGCGGCAAGGATCTTGGCCTGCGCAGCTTCGACATCATAACGGACGCGGCGGATGATGATGCTCTGGGCCTGCAGGTCGTAGATGGCGTAGGAGGCGCGCCAGTCGCCATCGCGCGGTTGGCCCACGGAGCCGACATTGACGAAGTACTTCACGCCGCGTTGCAGGGTGACCTCGGTGCCGCGCTCGGCGCGCACGCTTTCCTGCTTTTCAAAAATTCGCGGCACATGGGTGTGCCCGTAAAAGCAGACTTGGGTGAACTGATAGCTGAAGCTGGCCATCGCATCAAAGCGGTTGGTCACATAGCCCCAGCTGCCGGGGGAATCCAGCGTGGCATGCACAATGGTGAAGTCGCGCACCTGACGCACCAGCTTGAGTTCGCGCAGCCATTGGCGTTGTTCTGCGCTGAGTTGCTCACGCGTCCACAGCAGGGCGGATTGCGCCAGGGGGTTGAGTTCTTCCAGGGCGCTCTCACCCGCGGCGCCCTCGTCGTGATTGCCGCGCACTGTGGGGCAGTTGAGCTGGCGCACCAGCTCCAGGCACTCACTGGGATTGGCGGCGTAACCGACGATGTCACCCAAACAGACATGGTGGCTGCAACCTTGCTCATGGGCATCCCAAAGCACCGCCTGGAGGGCTTCCAGGTTGGCGTGAATGTCTCCAAAAATGGCAAACTTCATGACGGGGATGCAGCAGGTCCCATCGGGGCGACGGGCGGGGATGTTCGGGCAGGCGCGGGGAAAATCAAGCGTTTAGCCAACGCCCTGGGGTCCGGAAGCCTTGCGTTTCCCACTTGGCAAGGGTGCTCAGGGGCGTTCAACATGCGGCATGCAAGCCCCCAGACCCTGGATCATCGCCGAAACCAACTGGAAGCACATCCGCGACAATCCCTATGAGGTGGCCGTGTTGCCCTGGGGGGCCACCGAGGCCCACAACACCCACCTGCCCTACGCCACCGACAGCCTGCAAAATGAGGCCCTTTGCGCTGAGGCCGGGCGTCAGGCCTGGGAGGGCGGCGCCAAGGTGGCCATCCTTCCCAATGTGCCCTTTGGCGTGCAGGCCGGCCAGCTCGACATCCCTTTCTGCATCCACATGAACCCCAGCACGCAGTTGGCGGTGCTCAGCGATGTGATCTCCTGCCTGCAGGGCGTTGGCCTGCCCAAGCTGGTGCTTTTCAACGGCCACGGCGGCAACTGCTTCAAGCAGATGCTGCGCGAGTTGCAGGCCCGCCATCCGCAAATCCATCTCAGCACGGTGAGCTGGTTTCAGATCGATGCGGGTGCGGATCTGTTTGAGGTCCTGGGCGACCACGCCGACGAGCGCGAGACCAGTCTCATGCTGCACCTGCATCCGCAGTGGGTGTTGCCGCGCGCGCAATGGGGCGAGGGCCAGGAGAAAAAACCCACCCTCAAGGCCATGCGGGAACGCTGGGCCTGGGCACCACGGCCCTGGAGCCGGATCAGTCCGGACACCGGCACGGGAGACCCGCGCGCCGCCACTGCGGACAAAGGCCGCGCCTACTTCGAGCGGCTCAGCGCGCGCTTTGCGCAGTATTTGATCGAGTTGGCCAAGACCGCGCGCGAGGATCTCTACGAGCCCTGATCGCGCCTTGAGGTTCAGGGCTTGGCCTCATCGCCCTTGAGGGTCTTGATGAAGATGTTGCGCCAGCGAATTTCACCACCGTGGGTCTGCAACAAAATGGGGCCGCGCGCCGGCAGCGGCTGATCGCGCTTCTCGTAGTTTTCCATCACCGCTCCATCGACCACCAGTTGGTCATTGAGCCAGACCCAGGTGCGCGCGCCGATTTGACGGATGCGGAATTGGTTCCATTGGCCGAAGTCGCGATCGGCCACCACGAGAGGATCCCGCCCCGGCTTGCCCGGAGTGTTGTTGAAGAGACCTCCTGAGCCGAGGTGCGGCTTGCGATCCGGTTTCTTGGGATCAAACACTTGGTTGCGATCCCAGATCTGCACCTGAGGCAAACCGCGCAGGTAGATGCCGCTGTCGGCCTTGGGCACGGTCTTGTACTCGATGAGCAATTCGATGTCGCCGAAGTCTTCATTGGTGGTGGCATAGGGGCCGTGGCCGTCGTTGACCAACTCGCCGTTCTCCACGCGCCAATGGTTGGCAAAATCGGCGCGCATGGCCGCCAAAGCTGCCGCCTTTTTCTCGCCCTGCAGCTTGGCCACACTGTGCGGATTGAGACCGTGCCAGCCTTCCAGATCACGCCCATTGAACAAGGCGCGGAAGCCTGCAGGGGGTTCTGCGGCGGGCAGGGCAGTGGCCAGCAGGAGCAGGGCAAGGGAAAAACGGGTCAGGGTCATGAAGAGCCAAACGGCGGCTTGGGCTTGCGCTTTGCAGGGGACTGGCGCAAAAACCCTCCACCCGCCATGCCCCGGCTCGATCAACTCCTCGCCTCCCTGGGCTATGGCAACCGGCGGCAGGTGGCCTCGCTCATCGAGGTCGGTGTGGCCACCTTGGCCGGAGAAGTGATCACCAAGCCTGAGCAACAGGTTCGCGATGTCACACAGGTCCAGTGGCAGGGCCGCGCCCTGGAGGCGCCTCTGGGCCTGCTGGCCCTGCTCCACAAGCCCGTGGGCTACAGCTGCACCCACAGCAGCAACGAGGGCCCCAGCATCTACGACTTGCTGCCCCCACAATGGCGGCGGCGCAACCCCGTGGTCACCAGCATTGGCCGCCTCGACAAGGACACCAGCGGCGCCCTGCTGATCACTGACTGCGGCTCGCTGGTGCAGCGTCTCACCTCGCCGCGGGCGCAGATCGACAAGGTCTATGTGGCCGAGGTGGAAGGCAATCTGCGGCCGGAGTTGATCGAGATCTTCGCCTCCGGCCAACTGCAATTGCGCAATGAGCCCACGCCCTGCCTGCCGGCCAAGCTGGAGATTCTTCAACCCCAGCGCGCGCGCCTCACCCTCCAGGAAGGCCGCTATCATCAGGTGCGGCGCATGTTTGCTGCGCAGGGACTGCGCGTGACCCAACTGCACCGCGAGTCCTTTGCCGGCCACGGCATCGAGCACCTCTCCACGGGGCAGTGGCAACTGCTGCCACTGCCCGAAGGCCATCAACGAATCGCCTGAACATGCGCATGCTTCTCAGCTCCCCTGCGGCTCTGCTGAGCCTGATTCTCACCTTGGGCGGCAGTGTGTTCATGGGCCGCGAAACCAGCTTGCTTGGGGCGCTGTTGTTCCTACCTTTTTGTTTTGGTCCGCTGCTGGCCAATGCCGTGCTCGCCGCGCGCTGGCGCAGCCTGGGGGTGCAGACGCTTTTGGGGACGGCAGCCTTGGCGCACCTGCTCTGGTTTGCCTGGGTGTGGCGCGACACGAAGCTGCACCCTGATCCGCAGTCCGCCCTGGTGTTTTTGTTCGTCGGGCCCTACGCCCTGGCGGTGTTTGTTCCGCTGTGGTTTGCGGCCTGGGGGCTGCATCGACGCCGCACTCAACCCAAGGCCTGACGCAGGCCCCAGGCCAATGCCAACAACAGTGCCACAAGCACATCGCGCCAAGGCAGACGCCCCCCAGCCGAGCCGGCACGCAGCCAACGCAACAGGGCCCCCGTGGGGCAACCAAATCGGCAGTAGGCCATGGGCTGAACCAGACTCCACAACAGTCCCAGCAAGGCCAGAGTCAACGCTGCCGGCGCGGCAGAGCGCAGCACAAAGGCATCGAAGGGCTCAAAGGCATTGAGGTTCCAGCCCCAGCCCAGGAGCAGGCTCAGAGCCATCAACCCAAGCAGCAGGCCGGGCAGGCGCTCCAGGGCGCGTTGCAGCCTTGGCGGCAGTTGCCACTGCCAGGGCAGACGCCGCAGCAGCCATTGCTGCAAGGCTCCGTGCGGACAGAGATGATGGCAGTAAAGCTGCACCGGCGTGAAGACCGGAGCCAACAGAGCCACCGCCAACAACAGCACCAGCCCCGGCGCTGAGGACCAGGGCAAACCATGCGAGGCCCAGCCCCCGAGAAGGCCCTGACTCAACAACTCGCCACTGACCAGACCGCCATAAATCACCAACAAGGCATGGTGCAGGTGGCGCAGCATGGGACGCCCGCGCAGGGAGGTCAGGGCCATCAAGGCCGCCGAGGCCATCAGCAGCAAATGCCCCCAGTCCTGCCAGCGCCAGCGCAGCCCAAGACCTGTCGCAGGCGGCGAGGCCAGCGCCTGAACGGCACGGCGCTTGATACCCTCAGCCAGCGCCCAACTGGTCTCCGTGGCCCCGGAAACACCCTCGATCTTCTCGGCCTTGTAATCCAAACTCGCCCACTGCTGCAAACTGCGGCCGGCCAGGGATTTTAAGAAGTCGCGGTCGCCGGTGACATAACCCACATAGCGCTTGGAGTCGTAGCTGCGGCGCAGGGCCACCTGCTGCAATTCGCGGCCTTGAGCATCGAGCAGCAGCAGGCAATCACTGGGGCCCTTGTAGCCAATCACCGCATCGGCAGCCGGTGCGCTGCGCATGGCCAGCGCGATCAGCGCGCCTTGTTGATCGAGCACCTCAAGGGCTGCGCTGTGCGTTGTGCTGGGGCGCAGACGCCGCGCCGCCGGTCGCAGGGCCTGCACCTCCGCCAGGCCGATGGGCTCGGGGAATTTCAGCGAAGACCCCGCTGCCGTGCCCAGCCGCGCCAACACGCCCTGGGCGATGGCGGCACTGGTCAGCGTCGCGCCGCTGACCACCTGCGGCCCCTGCGGATTGGCCGCCGCGTCCCAGCCCTTGAACTGCGCAAAAAATCCACGATCGGCCACCACCTCAGCCACATGCTCGGGCGTGTCGTGGCTGTGCAGCAGGCGCACCCCAAGCAAGGCCCCGCGGCGATCCCAGACCAGCAGACAACGCGAGGGCCCGCTGTAGCCGATGATCCGATCGCTCAAGGGCGCGGCGCTCGCCGCGTAACCCAGCAGTTGCCCATGCTCGTCGAGCACCTGCCAGCGCTGGGCCTCGTCGCCAGGCGCTGCAAGGCGCTGGGCCTGGGGCAAAAAATCGCGCAGGCGCTCCGGAGTCAATTCCCGCCCCTGAGCCAGCACATCGCGGCGGCGCACCTCCTGCCCCAGCCAACCCAACACAAGCACGAGCAGCCCCAGCCGCCACAGCGAGGCGAGAGAAGGCTTGAACCGAGGACTGGGCATGCGGAGTTGCGAGACTGAGGCAAGGCCCCTTGGCAAACCGAGGAGCCCTGCCCCTGCATAGCATAGAGCGGCGCGCTGTCACAGGAGCAATCCAGAGCTCTGTGACATTCCGGCCTGAGGATCACTTGCCTCCGCCCCGTCCTTGGCTATGACTGAACCTCCCGCTGCTGGTTGCCTGCCAACTGCCGGGCCTGCCCCATTTCTCCATGTCCCCCTCTCCCTCCCGACCCGTGGCCGTCCTATGCAGTGGCGGCGATGCCCCTGGCATGAATGCCTTTTTGCGTGCCGTGGTGCGCCTTGGCCTCAACCGCCACCACCGCCCCGTCTACGGCATTCGCGATGGCTACCGCGGCCTGGTGCGCGCTGCGCGGCAGGTCGGCGGCGACGGCGAGGCCCTCATCGGCCTCTGTCAGGACATTGAGCGCCAGGTCGGCAATCGCGGACTCATTGATGCGCAGCAGTGCATCATCCAAATGGACCACGCCAGCGTCTCGGGCATCATGGGCAAGGGCGGCACCATTTTGGGCAGCGCGCGCTGCCTGGAGTTCCACAAACCACAGGTGCGCCGCGAAGTCATTGACCTGCTCGAGAAATTGCAGATCGGCGGCCTGATTGTCTGCGGTGGCGACGGCTCGCTCAGCGGTGCCCGCCTGCTGGCCCAGGAAAGCAACCTGCGCATCATTGGTGTGCCTGCCACCATCGACAACGATTTGCAATTCACCGAGATGTCCCTGGGCGTGGACACCGCCGTGCACACCCTGGTCTGGGCCGTGGACCATTTCATTGACACAGCGCGCAGTCATCGCCGCGTGATGGTCCTCGAGACCATGGGCCGCGAGAGCGGCGATTTGGCGCGCATGGCCGCTCTGGCCTCTGGCGCAGAAATGGTGATCACTCCCGAGAGCGGCCCCATGACCGAGCCGCGCATGCGCGAGCTTGCCCAGCGCATCGAGGGTGCCATGACCCGCGGCCGCGGCCATGCCATCGTGCTCATCGCCGAGGGCGTGAAATTTGAGCCTGCACAAAATCGCAACGGTGCCTATGTGCTGCGCGACGCCTTTCAGAGCTACTTTGGCCGCGAGGGCGCTCCATTCCCGGATCTGGAGGTGCGGCCCTCAGTCCTTGGGCATTTGCAGCGCGGCGGCCATGCCACTCCCGGGGACTGCATTTTGGCGGCGCGCTTTGCCGAGGAAGCCTGGAAGTCCCTGCTCGATCCACAGGCCAAAAGCGGCATCACCGCCCTGCGCTACAACAAGGTGGAAATTGTGCCCTTTGGATGTGAGGACCTGCCTGAGCGTGCGGTTCACTCCCGCGCCATGGACACCCTGCACGACGACCTTGCCAATTGGTGAGCTCTGCAGGGGCTGTCCTTCGCTGTTGTGCCTGCTGCTAGAGGCGCAGCATGTCGCGGATCACCTGCCGCCACAAAAAGAAGCAGCCGCGCCAGGAGTAGCGAAAGTGCCCATCCCCCATGAGTTGGATGATGCCCATGCGCACATTGTACTCGACCTGCTGACCCATGTCGCGTTGCAGGCGCGCCGAGAGTGACTCTGGATCCACGCTGGCGAAGTCAGCGTCTCCAAGCCCTGCACGGCCCAGGAATTGTTCGTGGGATTGCAGCAGGTCATCAAGGCTTTCGGCGTCGGGATGACGATTGAGGCGATGTTGAGGCGACTCCTGCATTGTCGGGGCAAAAGGGTAGTTGGTGGTGGTGAAGGCCGTGCCCGCAGGGGTTCTCGAAGTGATGCTCACATACGAGAATCCAAAGCCATCCTGCCGCGCCAATCCGATGGTCGCCTCCACCCGTGCCTTCGGATGGTACAGCAGGCGCAGAAAGTGATCGGCACTCTCCCACTTCCAACCGGCATCCTCGATCGCTTCAAACCCGTGATCCATCATCTCGCCAGTGAGATCCTCCAGTTCCGGGAATCCGTCGCGCGAGGGCGGCAGGCGGCCCTTGAGTTCGCGCACCACGGGGAAGCGGAGGCGCCGCACGCTGGTGGCAATCTCCACCCAGGGCATCACAAACCACAGCGCCACGGCAAAGCCCCCCGCCCAATGCGAGCCGGTGAGAAAATAGCCCAGCAGGTAAGAGGCCAGCATCATCGCCACCAAACCCAGCTTGCGCACCACGCGATGCTCGAAGCTGCGACAGGCAAAGGCCAACACCACCGCCGCCGCGAGGAAGAGTAATTTCTGCAGGTCCATGAATCAGCGACTGGCCGCGCAGGAGGCGCCCTCCCAAGACATGAAACGGGCAGGGCAATTTGCAAGGCCTCAGTTGGCGCCCGCGACGCCAAGACAAACTGCCTTGAAAAAGGCAGCGCCAACCCGTTGAATGGCCGTCCTCCCCTCATGCGCAATCGCCAAACTGCCCTTTTCCTGTGTTGCCTTTGCCTTCAGGCCTTCGGCGAGCAACCTTCGGCCAAGCGAGCCGATTTGATCATCTACGGCGGCACCAGCGCGGCTGTCACTGCCGCCGTGCAGGCTAAGCGCATGGGCAAAAGCGTGATCGTCGTCTCTCCAGATCGCCACCTCGGCGGGCTAAGCAGCGGCGGCCTTGGCTTCACGGACACCGGCAACAAGGCCGTCATTGGCGGCCTGTCACGAGAATTTTACCACCGCATCTGGAAGCACTACCAGCAACCCGAGGCTTGGCGCCAACAAAGCCGCGAATCCTACGGCAACAAGGGACAGGGCACCGCAGCCATTGACGGCGAGCAACGCACCATGTGGATCTTTGAGCCGCACGCCGCCGAGCAGGTGTTCGAGAATTGGGTGCGGGAACAGGGCATCGAGCTGCACCGGGATGAATGGCTCAATCGCCAAGACGGCGTCAGCCAGAAGGATGGACGCATCCTGGGCATCACCACCCTTTCGGGTCAGCGCTACGAGGGCAGCATGTTCATTGATGCCACCTATGAAGGCGACTTGATGGCTGCCGCCGGTGTCAGTTATCATGTGGGCCGCGAATCCAACGCCACCTACGGCGAGGAGCACAACGGCGTGCAAACCGGCATCCTGCACCACCGCCATCACTTCGGAGTGCTCAAGCAACCGATCTCACCCTACCGCCTGCCCGGTGATCCAAAAAGCGGGGTGCTGCCGGAGATCAGCAGTGCCGACCCAGGCCGCGTCGGCGAGGCCGACAAGCGCCTTCAAGCCTACTGCTTCCGCACCTGCTTCACCAATGCGGCATCCAATCGCATCCCCTTCCCCAAGCCCGAGGGATACAATGCCGCACGCTACGAACTGCTGCTGCGCGTGCTTCAGGCCGGCTGGGACGAGTTCTTTGAAAAGTTTGACCCCATTCCCAATCTCAAAACCGACACCAACAACCACGGCCCCTTCAGCTTCGACTTCATCGGCGGCAACGATGGCTACCCGGAGGCCTCCTATGAGCGGCGCCGCGAGATCATCGCCGAACACCGTCGCTATCAGCAGGGCCTGCTCTGGTTTGTGGCCAATGACCCGCGCGTGCCGCCTGCCCTTCGCAACGAGGTGCAGCAATGGGGTCTGCCCAAGGATGAATTCAAGGACAACGGCCATTGGCCGCATCAGCTCTACATCCGCGAGGCCAGACGCATGATCGGCAGTTTTGTGATGACCGAAAATGAGCTGCGCAAACGCAAGCCAACTCCGGACTCCATCGGCATGGGCAGCTACACCATTGATAGTCACAATGTGCAACGCTACATCACCCCTGAGGGCAGCGTGCAAAACGAGGGCGACATCGGCGTGAGTACAGGCGGCCCCTACGCGATTGCCTACGGCAGCATTCTGCCCAAGCGCAAGCAAGTCACCAATCTCAGCGTGCCGGTGGCCGTCTCTGCCAGCCACATCGCCTACGGCAGCATTCGGATGGAGCCCGTTTTCATGATCCTGGGCCAAAGCGCCGCCACCGCCGCCGTGCTGGCCATGGACAAGGGCCTGGCCCTGCAGGACCTGCCCTATGAACAACTCAAGGCCGTCCTGCTCAAGGACGGGCAGGTACTTGCCTACGAGGGCCGCGCCCACGACAAGGGCCGCGCCGCCTCCAGTCTCAAGGGCATCGTGGTCGATGACCTGCAGGCCGTGAGCGAGGGCGGCGAGTGGAGCCGCAGCCAAGCCTCCTCAGACTTCATCGGCGAGGGCTATGCCCACGATGGCAAAAGCTCCAGTCCCGCCAAGAGCCTGAGCTTTTCCGCCACACTGCCCAAGGCCGGGCGCTACCGTGTCCTGCTGCACTTCCCGGCCAATGCCAACCGCGCCAGCAATGCCGAGGTCGTCATCAGGCATGCCGGAGGCGAAGGCCGGCTGCGCGTCAATCAACGCATCAAGCCCGGGCCCGAGGGATTGGATCTGGGCGAATTCCGATTCGAGGCAAGAGGGGAGGTTCGGCTCAGCAATGCCGGGGCCAATGGATTCGTGGTGGCCGATGCGGCCCAATGGCTACCCCTGGATTGAGTTCCAAAGGCTGGGCCCCGCAGCACAGGCCCAAGCTCAGAAAGGCACGAGGAAAGCCAAAATCGGCATTGTACGGCTGAGGTTTTAGGGATTAACCTTAGATCGTTGCATCCGCCCTCGTGAGTCAGAAAAGCCTTCGTCCCTCCAGCCTGCTCTGGCTTACCCCGGTCTGTGTGCCGGCCATCCTTCAAGGGGAGACAGAGCGCTTTCGCTTCGACAGCAGCTACCAGACCTATGACGAGGCAGCCGGCCGCATGTTCGTCGAGTCCTGGTACCTGCGCACAGAGATGAAGCTCAACGCGGACACGACATTCCGCTATCAGGTGCTGCGGGATGCGATCAGTGGCAGCTCGCCTCTTGGCTCCAATCCGGGTAGCCGCCAACCCTTTCTGGTTGACATCACCGATGTGCGCAACGGCGTGCTCGCAGCCCTGAATCAGCGCATCGGCGACCACAGTGTCGAACTGGAGCTCTCGCAGAGTCGAGAAAGCGACTACCTCTCTCGGGGGCTCGCCCTGAGTGGGCGCTCCCTCTTCAACCAAGAAAACACCACTCTGTCGTACGGTTTAAATTTCCTGCACGACGATGTGCTGCTGCGCACCGTGGGCTATCAGCGCAAACAGACCTTGGATCTGTTTGCAGGCCTTTCACAACTGCTGGACCGGGACACCATCCTCAGCCTCAACTTGACCCTCGGAGCCGCGCGTGGATTTCTCAGCGAGCAATACAAGCTGATTGAACTGCGACGCCTCATGAGCATCCCAGATGGCAACGGAGGAGCATTCACCTTTCCGGTCGATCTGCTCTACCGCGAAAACCGCCCGCGCGACAAGACAAGGGCGGTCATTCAAGCCCAGTTGACGCGCTTTGTTGCTTCGCTCAACGGCGCTGCCGACCTCAGCCTGCGCCTGGGTGGAGATAGCAACGGAGTCTACTCACAGACCACCCAACTGGAATGGCGGCAGGGCCTGGGCCAACACTTTGATCTTACTCCCTACGCTCGTTTCTACACCCAAACCGCCGCAGACTTCTACTACCGCAGCCTCAATGAGGCGGGCATCGAAAACCCCAGGATCAGCCCCGACGGATCCGGTGATGTCTACAGCGCCGACTACCGGCTTTCTTCCATGGCAACTCTCAGTCTGGGCCTCAAGGCCCGCGCCTACCTGGGCAAGCGAGCCGTGCTCTCACTGGCCTTCGAGCAGTACGACATGAACGGCATCGGCTCGCATCCCGCTCCAGCCGCAGCCTATGCCACCGCCACCATGTGGACGCTCGGGCTCAACCTCATCTTCTGAGCCATGAGCGCAACGACAGCATCCCCCCTGCGCATCCAGCCCGATGCCAACGGAGTCTGCCGTGTGGAGTTCAAGGCCTTGGGCACGCAGTGCAGCCTGCAATGGCGCGGGCTGAGTGAGCAAAATAGCCTGCAGTTTCTAAACGAGGCTCTGGGCTGGCTGGAGCAGTTTGAAGCGCAGTTCTCACGCTTTCGTCCCAGCTCCATGTTGAGCCAAATCAACGCTGCGGCCGGCCGCGACTGGGTGGCGGTGGACCGTGCGATGGAAGCCATGCTCGACCGCGCCGCCGCCATGCACGAGTTTACCCGCGGTATTTTGGATGCCACTGCCCTGCCCCTGATCCTGCTCTGGGACTGGCAACGCCAGCACGCGCAACTGCCGAGCGCCGCAGAGATTGAGAAGGCCAAAAGCCTTTGCGATTGGAGCCTCATCAAGCGCCGTCCCGGGGCTGTCTTTTTACCCAAGGCCGGCATGGGATTGGACTTTGGCGGCTTTGGCAAGGAGTACGCCGTGGATCAGGTGACAGCAATCGCCAAGCGCCACGGCCTCAGCGATTGCCTTGTGGATCTGGGGCGCGACATCATGGCCCTGGGCGGCAATGGCAGACAACCCTTCTGGCATGTGGGCCTGCAGGACGGCCGCGATCCCCAACGCTGCGTTGCGGGTGTCGCCGCCAGTGGCATTGCCGTTTGTGCCTCGGGCAACTACACCCGCTTCTTTGAATGCGAGGGCAAGCGCTACGGCCACATCCTCGACCCGCGCAGCGGCTGGCCCTGCGCCAAGCCACTGCATGCCGTCACTGTGCTGGCTGCCAATGCCCTACTGGCCGGCATTGTCTCCACTGCCTTGGTGGTGCTGGGCCGCGATGAGGGCCTGCACTTCGCCCGAGCCACACCCGGCATCGAGGCCTGCCTGCAGGACGACAGCGGCCTGCATTTCACTCCCCGATTCGAACAACACCTGATTCAAGCCGCCGCATGAAAACCGCCCTTGTCTTCGTCATTGCCTCTGCGGTGCTGATGCTCTCCAGCTGCAGCAACCCCAAGCTGGTGCGCGTCAAGCAATACCAGCGCGGCCACCTGGCCAATCGCCTGATGCTGCCAGATCGCGAGCCCCTGCTGCTGGCCATGCTGCAGCACAGCTATTTCTCACGCGAGTCCACCTTTGGCGGTGGCGGCGTGGGTGGAGGCGGCTGCGGCTGCAACTAAGCGCGAACTTTCCATCATCAAACCAACCGTCCCCGACTCCATGAACGCACAACCGCTGCTGACCCGCCTCAAACGCCAACTCAAGCGCGCCACCTCCCTGCTTATGCTCTTCCAGCGCGGCGGAGCCACGGCACAGGCACTGGTGCCCGAACTCAACCTCGCTGCCTCTGCCGGCGCCCTTGAGGCGGCAAAGGCTGTGGTGGCCACCGCCGTTGGGCTGGGCGCCTACGATAGTGTGGCTGGGGCCACCTCTGTGGTGCAGACCGCACCGCGGCAGGACAGTAAGCTCGTATTCGTGGTGGGCAGTTCCACCAGTGCGGGTCTCGCCATCTCAGGCACTTCTCACGGCGCTCCGACATGGACCATGAGCCCCTCGGTGTCGGGGCTGACCCTGACAGGCAACTGGCAAACGGCCACCCTCAGTGGAACCGCCACTGCCCAGACAAAAACGGCAGTGACCATCACGGCGAGGGACGGCGCGCGCTATTCCACCAACGGGTCGTTCACGGTGATTGCCGCCGCAAAGCCCAGCATCAGTGCCCAGCCTCAGTCGCAAAGCATCGCATCGGGCGAGACCGCAAGACTGAGCGTCACGGCCAGCGCTGCAGGCGCCGTGAGTTACAGATGGTATGAGGTCCAGCCCAACAACTCCGAGAACCTGATCGCCACTGCGACCTCTTCCACTTACACCACGCCAACCCTCTCAACCAACAAACGCTACCGGGTGAAGGTCATCTACACCTATGAGACCATTGAGTTCATCACGGATTCGGATATTGCCACGGTCACGGTGCAGGCACCACCACTGAGCATCACCTCGGCGGCCACGGCAACGGCTGGCACCGTGAACGCAGCCTATTCGTACGGTTTCAGTGCCAGTGGCGGCACCACCCCCTATTCTTGGAGCCAACCAGCAGGCGTTTTGCCCTCTGGACTGACCTTGAATTCATCAGGGGCTCTCAACGGCACTCCCTCATCGGCGGGAATCTACAGCTTCACGGTACGCGTCACTGACAATGCCTCCGCCACTGCCAACCAGACCGTCAGTTTGACCATCAACCCGATCATCAGCACCAACGCAGCCCTGCCCTTGGCCAAAGGCGATCAGCCTTACTCCCAAACCCTGCAGACCTCGGGAACCTCAGGCAGCCTCTACTGGGATCTGGGCGCGGGCAGTTCGTTGCCACAGGGCCTGAGCCTGAATTCCAGCTCTGGCTTGCTCAGCGGCACGCCCACCCAGCCTGGCAACTACAGCTTCGTGGTCAATGTGGAGACCAGCACCACACCGCCGCTGATGGCCAGCAAGACCTTCACCCTTTCTGTGCTTGGCCTGAGCACCGCAGCAGACTTGGGCAGCACCCTGCGCGGTCACGCCTTCTCCGCCGACCTCGAAGCGGCAGGCGGCAGCGCGCCTTACGGCTATGCCACTGCGCCGGGCAGCAGCCTGCCAGCGGGGCTCAGTCTCAACCCCAACACTGGCCTGATCAGCGGAACCGTCTCGGCAGCGGCGAACACCTACAACTTCACCGTGCAGATCACGGACGCCGCCAGCCAGACCGCAAGCCGCGATTTCAGCCTTGTGGTCGTCGAGCCCAACCTGGTGATCAGGGACGAGGACAATCAAATGCTATCCCTGGAGGACTCGTTGTATTTTGGCGGCACCTCGCCTGGGCAAAGCCTGCTGCGCACTCTGACCCTGACCAATCAGGGCAGCACCGCCATCGCACTGAGCAACCTGTCCACCTCGTCGGAGTTCCTCATCAGCGGCCTGCCAGCCAGCCTTGATCCGGCGGCCAGCGCCACCGTGACTCTTGAGTTCAAGCCCGCGCTTTATCCCGGGATCTTCCGTCGTCAGGATTGGGTATTGAGCACCGATGACAGCGCTACGCCTCAGTATCTTTTTCATCTCAGCGGCCAATGCCACAATCAGGCGCCACTGACGCAAACACTGAGCATCGTTGGCCCCAGCACCCTCTACATCGGCCAGAGTCCAGTCAAGATCCATGCCTACTCCAGCGCCGGCCTGCCCGTTTTGTTGGAGCGCAGCGAAGGAACCGCAGCCAACCTGAGCGGCAACGCCGCCGACGGCTACCTGCTGACTCCTGGCGCTGCTGCCGGTCTGGTCACCCTTCGAGCTTCTCAGGCGGGGGACATCCGCTTCAATTCCGCGAAGTATGTTTTTCTCAAGGTCAATGTGATCGCCGCGACCAAGCCCACGCTGATCAATCTGACGCACCTCTACGACGGCAGCAGCAAGAGTGCGGAGGTGGTTGGGCTTTCTGTGGGCGGCAATGCCACCCTGACTTACAGCGCCGGCGGAGCACCAATGCCCTCTGTCAGTGAGCCGGGGACCTATCCGGTCATTGCCACTCTGGGAGGAACTGACGCTGGCAAACCCAACCTGAAAGGCAGTCTGGTGATCAAGCAGGCGCCGCTCTGGGTGGTCGCCAACCCCAAGCAGCGCAGGGTCATGAAAGACAACCCACCCTTCGACTACGCCTTGCACAATGCCCTGGGAAATCAGGTCGAGATGGCAGACGCGCAATGGACCACGGCACCAGTGGCGAGCTGCAAAGCCAATCCGCTTTCACCAGCCGGCAATTACCCCATCACACTGAGCAAGGGGGTCAGCCGTTTCTACCTGCCCATCGCCGTGCCAGCAACGCTCACCGTTGAGGGTTTTGGCAGCAACCACGAGGCGCTGATTTTCGATTCCGCTGAGCCGCATCATCCCCTGGGCCTGATCAAGATTGCCTGCACCAGCATCAAGAACACAGGCAGCCTCGCAGCCCCCGCGCTGAGACTCTCCTTCACCGCCAGCCTGATCAGCCACCTCAATCCCAGCACAACAGCCCTCTCCTTTGCCGGTGGGCTTGAGTTGGACGGCAGCGGCGATTTCGTCTCTGCGACAGCCAGTGCGCCCACACCAGGTGCCCTGCACCTCAAGTCTCTGACTCTGCGCCGCAGCGGACGGATTGAGGGCGTGATCGCCAAGGGAGCAGCGGAACATGCCTTCAGCGGCTTGCGACTGCTTGAGGCCAATGCAGGGACCATCACCCACGCCGGCCAGCACACCCTGCTGTTGGAGCCCGGTGTCATGGCCTCAGACGGCAGCACTCCCTCAGGCAACGATGCCCCTGGCGGCTTCGGTTACGGCAACGCCAGCGTCGATCGCAACGGCGGGATGAAAATCTCCGGCACTTTGGGCGACGGCAGCAGCTTCACCGCTTCGCTGGCCGCCGACATCAGCGCCGACCCGGGCTACCGGCTCTTTGTCCAGCACCACAAGCGGGTGGACTCGTCACTTGCAGGGCAGTTCTCCATGACGCTCTCGCCCAATCTTGCGGCCCTGCCGCCACTTCAGGGCCGTCGTCTCGCGCGCAGCACAGTGACCCTGCGCAAGAGCGCAAACGCCGCCGACAGCAGCTATGTCAACGGCTACGGCCCGCTGCACTGTGCGCTCTCCATTGACCCATGGCTGACGCCAAATCTGACAACACTGCCGCTGAGGTTGCTCATGGGCATCTCACCAGAGAATCCCAACCCCCTGGTCTTTTTGCATCACAACCTCACCAGCGGCGCGAGCGCAGATCTTTTTGACCGCGCCATCAAACTCGACAGCGCCACCAACCGCTTTGCTCCCCTCGACGACATTGGCCTGACCTGGAGACTGACCTATGCGCCAGCCACCGGCATTTTCAGCGGCAGCGTGACTCAGGGCCTGTTTACCAACACCTTCAAGGGAGTGCTGCGTCTGCCCGCATCGCCCCTGGACACCAACATTGGCGCTGGCCAGTTCAGCCGAGCCAACAGCCCCATCCAAGGCAAATCCAACACAGGCGGCATCCAACTGATCCGACCCATCCAAATCGAGTAGGCACAGGGGCATCTCTCCCTGACCTCGTGGAGTCTGTGGCAGTACTGCGCAGCGCTCTTGCGGTTGTCTGCATTGCAGACCGCTTGATTGGGCATTGCTGCGCTGTGGCCTCAGCGATCAGGATTCACCGCCCCACCAGGCCTTGCCACTTGTGCGCAGCTTGCCGCCTCAGGCCTTGCCCCAAAGCAACATGCGCAGGCTCATGATGAAGAGCACGGCGCCAAACACCCGGGTCAGGGTGACATTGCTGAGGCTGCGCATCCAGTCCGCACCAAAATACGCCACCG
>JAURHS010000123.1 GCA_030833205.1 Prosthecobacter sp. | reverse complement strand
CCCCGAGGACTTGCGGTACTGGCGCAGGGTCATCCGCTACGGCGGCAACCCTGAGCACAAACGCCATCCTGGCGACTTTGCCCTTGCCGCTCCGCTTGGCCCAAGACCGGGCAAAACCCTTGGCGATGGCGTGCGGATCTTCTCTCGTGCCGAGGCCTTGCGCCTTCTGCGTGAGGGCGTCAAGCGCGGTTTGCTCAGCGCGCACATGCGCCGCGGCTATCCCAAAAACCTCTGGGCAGTCAGCGATCAAGGCACGGCACTGGAGGCCACCCTCGACAATGAAATCACAGGCACCTACCACGGCGATCCCATGCCCGCGCTGGACAGCTTCGCGCAACAAATCCTGCAACGCTGGAGCAACCAGGCATGAATCCGTCAGAGTCCCAACTTCATCTCGACATCCACTGGACCAGTGGCGCGACCTCACCCGCCCTAGATCAGGAGCTGCCCGCCGAGATCGGCCTTCACCTCAACGACCAATGCCTCACCCTTCTGGAAGACCTCAGTGCCCGCACCACGATGACCAGACTCAGGCCCTGCGCCGCGAGCGCAACCTCGATCCCCATGGCAGCATCAGCAACCAGACCCTCGATGATCATCAACCTCGATCGGCATCAGGTCGTCCTTCACCCTGATTTCAGATCCGCTGCCATGCGAGCGTAGCTCTCGCCTTGAGGCCCCTCATCACCATGGCATCAGGTTGTTCTCCGCTCTGATTCCAGATCCGCTGCCATGCGAGCGTAGATACACGAGCGTAGCTCTCGCCTTGAGGCCCCTCATCACCATGGCGCAGCGGAGACATTGGCGGCCTCAGATTGGTCGGGCAGGTCTGAGCGGCCCGCCTGCCATCAGGCTTGGGCCCGCAAGGCGCCGGAGCCTGGTTCGGCGTCGAGGGTGCTGGCTTCGATGAAGAATTGACGGGCGCGCTGCTGTCTGAGCTGGTCGTTGCGATCGAGTCTGCCGAGGAGTTGCCGGAGAATCAGGAGCAGGCCCTCGGCGCCGGCACCGACGCAGAAGAGATAAAACAGGTATAGCTTTTGCTGGATGGGGTGCTTGTGGCCGAAGGCCTCAAAGTAGGCGGCGCAGAAGCTGGCCACTTCTCCTTCGAACTTGGCCTCCCCTGCGGCAAGTTCGGAGTCGAGGCGTTGACGCATCTCGGCTTGGCTGGGCGAAGGCGACTTGAAGAGGTTCCAGCGCACTTGGTAACGCCTTGTTCTCTGCACCTTGAGCATGGTTTGAAATACCAAGTCATGATAAACCATGCCCTTGCTGGTGCTGCCCTTGAGAAGGTGACCTTCCATGGCGGTGACAGCCTGAGCGATCCTCATCTCGGCCTTGGCAAGGCGCGCCAGGCGGCGCTGCTTGAGCATGGCCCACAGGGCGGGCGCAAGGCCTAGGAAACTCAGGAGCATGATCGAGATGAAGTTCATGGAAGCTGGAGTCGTTGTTGACCCATCAGGGTGTGGAGTGCTGCGATGCGTTGTTCTTTGATCTCGATCTGTTTTTGCAGCTCGCGCTCGCGTTCCATCTCGTACCTGACCCGGTCCCTGCGTTCCTGTGAGGCGATGTTGAAAAGCCAGGAGGAGAGCAGGCCACCGAACACCGAGCCCATGGCAAAAGGACCCGCAAAGCAGAGTTCCTTCATGAGGGTTGGATCCAAGGTGGGCATGGCAAGTCAGGTGTGGAGCCTCAGACCCCAAGCCTGACTGGGGGCAGAGAATCAGGCTGAAAATTGGGGCTCATGGGGACTGAAGGAAGAGGATTGTGATTTGGAGTAACCTTGATCATCGTCTTCATACGAACAGGGTAACCCGTCAACAAAAAGTTGAGGGAATTTCAGGCTTCTTTGGCTTCCAATGAAGGACTGGCCTTGACCAATCTGAGCCCAGCGGCCCTCGTTGCGGCTGCCCAGATTCGGCATGGTGCGTACACTCCAAGTGCCGACTGGTGAGTTGGTCTGGCTTGCCTCACCCTGCTCGCGCTGCGCAGGAGCAGGGGCATGGGTTGCTTGCGGCCCGCAGTTTGGTCTTCCTGCTTTGGTTCTGCGGCGCACTTGGCCACCAAGCTTCGGTGAAGGCCCGCGGCAGATGCAGCGATGGCTCGCCGCATCCGGTCTGGCCTTGCCCTGAGCTTGCCCGTGGTGTTGAGTCGCGGCCTCGCTGTATGCCTGCTCGTCGTTCCGTCCGTTCCTCTTCCAGCGCTTCAGCGCTTCCTGACTCTGCGCCTGCCAACGGAAAGGATGGGGCTTGCGGTCTTCGGTCTTCACGGCGCAAGTCCGCCGCGAGGGGCGCGCGCGCGGCTTCTGTGGCGCCCCTGGGCGTGTTTGATTCCGGGGTGGGTGGGCTGACGGTGGTGCGGGCCCTGCGGCGTCTGCTGCCGGCAGAGTCGCTGATTTATCTGGGGGATACGGCGCGGGTGCCCTATGGCAACAAGTCGCCACAAACGATCTGCCGCTTTGCCCGTGAGGATGCGCAGTTTCTGTTGGCCAAGGGCGTGAAGGCCTTGGTGGTGGCCTGCAACACGGCCAGTGCGCATGCGCTGGAGTCTTTGCGCCGCGAGTGTCCGGTGCCGGTGATTGGAGTCATTGAGCCTGGGGTTGAGGCCACGCTGGCCCATGAGCAATCCAGGCATGTGGGCATCATCGGCACCACAGGCACGATTCGCAGCGGGGCCTACCAACAGGCGCTGAAGGCGGCGCGTCCAGGCCTGAAGATTCAGGCGGTGGCTACGCCCTTGTTGGTTCCCTTTGTGGAGGAGGACTGGCTGCGGCATCCGGCCTTGGAGTTGGTGCTTGGGCAGTATCTGGAGCCCTTGCTGTTGCGTGGAATGGACACGCTTCTCTTGGGCTGCACACATTACCCCATGTTGGTGCCGCTGCTGCGGCGAATGTTGGGTGGCAAGGTGCGCTTGGTGGACAGTGCCAGCACCTGCGCGGCTCATACCCGTGATTTGCTCAAGGCCAAGGGCCTGCTGAGGGCCGGTCGCGCGCGCGGTGGGTTGCAGATCCATCTGACGGACCGCAGCGAGCAGGCTGAGGCCTTGGCGCGGCGCCTGCTCAAGGGCGAGGCCCTGCGCATTGAGGCAGCCCAGCTCTGAGGTCAACCCACTGTGACGACACTGCCGGCCCTGCCGGTCAAGCTCTGGTCTTGCATGGCAATGGCATCTGTCCTTTGATGGCACCTTGTCATGAGCACGATTGCCATTTTGGGAACCTACGATTCGAAGGGTGTTGAGCATGCCTTTCTGGCCGACAAAATCCGCGCGCGCGGTCACCGAACCCTGCTCATTGATGCAGGCAGTCTGGCGCAGCCTGCCTTGGCGGTGGATGTGCCCTCCAGTGAGGTGGCCAAGGCCAGTGGACGCAGCGATTGGCAGGAGGTGCTCAAGCGCCAGGATCGCGGTGAGTGCGTGAGCCTGATGGCGGCCGGGGCCCAGAAGGTGCTTGAGAATTTGGTGGCGCAGGGGCGGGTGGATGGGGTGATCTCGCTGGGCGGTGGCGGCGGCACGGCGATTTGCACTCAGGCAATGCGTGCCCTGCCCATTGGCCTGCCCAAGTTGATGGTCAGCACGCTGGCCAGTGGCAACACCGCGCCCTATGTGGGCACGCGCGACATCACGATGATGCCAGCCATTGCCGATGTGGCAGGCATCAATCGCCTGACGCGGGTGATTTTTGACAACGCTGCCGGGGCCATTTGCGGCATGGTGGAAGCGGCGGCAGCGCGCCAGGCCCAAGGGGCCAACTCACAGGACAAGCCGCTGGTGGTGGCCAGCATGTTTGGCAACACCACCGCCTGTGTGACGCGGGCCAAGGAGGTGCTGGAGCAGGCAGGTTATGAGGTGCTGGTGTTTGCCGCCACGGGCAATGGCGGGCGCAGCATGGAGGCCCTGATCGAGAGCGGCCTGGTCAGTGGCGTGCTGGACATCACCACCACCGAATGGGCCGATGAGCTCTGCGGTGGCGTGCTCTCAGCGGGGCCTACCCGACTGGAGGCCGCCGGCAAGATGGGCCTGCCCGCGGTGGTGGCTCCGGGTTGCTTGGACATGGTGAACTTCGGCGAGGCAGCCAGTGTGCCTGCGCAATACAAGGACCGCTGCTTTTATGTGCACAACGCGCAGGTCACGCTGATGCGTACGACGGCGGCGGAGAACCGCGAGCTGGGCCGCATCATCGCCGCCAAGCTCAATGCCTACTCCAGGCCACCGCAGGTCATGGTGCCCACGCGCGCCATCAGCGTGATCAGCGCCAAGGGCAAGCCCTTCCACGATGCGCAGGCCGATGCGGCCTTGCTGCAATCCCTGCGCGATCATCTCAAGCCTGAGGTGTCGTTGCATACGCTGGACTGCGAGATCAACGACCCCCTGTTTGCCGAGGCCTGCGCCAAGGCCCTGCTTGATGCCATGGCCGCCGCCAAGGCATCCTCCTGAGTCCACGGCGCTGCTGCGCCCAAGACTGCTGATGTCTCTGACTTCCTCCCCGCCCTACCCCGCTCATGCCTCAAGCCCTTGCCGCCGTCTTGCTGGAGCCCGGCAAACCCATGGTCATCGAGACCATTGAACTGGATGAGCCGCAACAGGGCGAGGTGCTGGTGCGGATGAAAGCCGCTGGGGTCTGCCACAGCGACTGGCATGTCATTGCCGGTGACCTGCCCATGCCCATGCCACTGGTGCTTGGCCATGAAGGCGCAGGCGTGGTGGAGGCCGTGGGCCCCGGAGTCAGCTCCGTCCGAGTCGGCGATGCGGTGTGGCCGATCTGGCGCAGCAGTTGCGGGCGATGTGATTTTTGCCAAAGCGGGCGCCCTGCCCTTTGCGATTTGGGCACGGCGATGCGTTTCACCGGCCTGATGCCCGATGGCAAAACGCGGATGCGGCGGCAAAACGGCCAGCCGATCCACCACTACGCAGGAGTGTCCACCTTCAGTTCCCTGAGTGTGATGCCCGAAGCGGCGGTGGTGCGCATTGAGCCTCCGGTGGATTGGCAGCAGGCGGCCCTGATCAGTTGCGGAGTGATCACTGGCGTGGGCGCAGTGACTCATGCCGCGCAGGTGCCTGCGGCCTCCACGGTGGCGGTGTTTGGCTGTGGCGGCATCGGCCTCAACATCATTCAAGGCGCGCGGCTGGTGGGCGCCAGACAAATCATTGCGGTGGACAATGTCGCCGCCAAAGAGCGCTTTGCGCGCCAGCTCGGTGCCACAGACTTTGTGCATGCCGATGGCCACAGCGATCCGGTGGCCGCCGTGCGTGCGCTGTGTGGGGGGCAGGGCTGCGACTTCACCTTCGAGGCCGTTGGTCTGGCGCAGAGTGTGGAGTGGGCCTTCGACAGTCTGCGCAAGGGTGGCACCTGCGTGGTCAGCGGCATTGCAAGACAGGATGCGCGCCCGGGCATCAACGCCAATCAATTGGTCTACGGCCAAAAGACCCTCAAAGGCACCCTCTATGGCCACATGCGCCCGAGGGTGGATTTGGAGCGCCTCATGGCCCTGGCAAGGGCGGGGCGTTTGGACCTCGACGGCCTGCTGACCAAGACCTGGCCGCTGGAACAAATCAACGAGGCCTACGCCAGCCTGCTGCGCGGCGAGGTGGCCCGCAGTCTCATTGTCTGGCCCTAAACTCAGGCCGCCTGCCCAAGGGCTGAAGATTGCCCATCGGCACTGCGTTTTTTCTCGACTCTCACCCGCCTGATGGCCAAGCGCATTTCCCCAGTCCTCGAGCTGCAGCAGGAGCAGGCCCGCCTGCTGCGCAGGCGCTGGTTTTTCAAGGACTGCGGCGTGGGCATGGGCGCCCTGGCCCTGGCCGATCTGCTGCGCGCTGAGGGCGGCAGTGGCCCAGGCAACGCGGCGGCGCTGCCGCAGCCGCATCACCCCGCCAAGGCCAAGCGCGTCATTTATTTGTTCATGGGCGGCGCGCCCAGTCACCTCGAGCTTTTTGATCACAAGCCGGAGCTTGCCAAATGGGACGGCAGACTGCCGCCGGCGGACCTGCTCAAGGGCTACCGCGCTGCCTTCATCAACCCCAACAGCAAGTTGCTGGGGCCGAAGTTCAAGTTCTCGCGGCACGGCCAAAGCGGCGCGCAAATCAGTGAGCTCCTGCCGCATCTCTCGCGCATCGCCGATGATCTCACCATCGTGCGCTCCATGAAGACCGATGCCTTCAATCATGCGCCCGCGCAGATTTTGATGAGCACCGGCTCACAGATTTTTGGCCGCCCCAGTTTTGGTGCCTGGACGCTTTACGGTCTGGGCAGCGAAAGCCGCGATCTGCCCGGCTTTGTGGTCCTGCAAAGCGGCAGCAAGGGACCCAGCGGCGGTTTGTCGAATTTTGGTTGCGGCTTCCTGCCCACGCATTTCCAAGGGGTGCCGCTGCGCAGCAGTGGTGAGCCGGTGTTGCATCTGGCCAACCCCGCCGGCATCAGCGAGCGCAGACAACGCCAGAGTCTCGATGCCATCAAGGCCCTCAATGAGGAGCGTCTCGCGCAGGTGGGCGATCCGCAAATCGCAGCGCGCATTCACAGCTTTGAGTTGGCCTACCGCATGCAACAGACCGCGCCGCAGTTGATGGACATCAGCCGCGAGTCGCCCGAGGTGCTCGCCGCCTATGGCGCCAAGCCCGGCGAGGCCAGCTTTGCCAACAACTGCCTGCTGGCACGACGCCTGATTGAAAGCGGCGTGCGCTTTGTCCAACTCTTCCACGAGGCCTGGGACCATCACGGCGGATTGGTCGGCGGCCTGCGCCAGCAATGCGCCCTGACCGACCGCGCCTGCGCCGCCTTGGTCAGTGACCTCAAACAACGCGGCCTGCTTGAGGACACTCTGGTGATTTGGGGTGGCGAGTTTGGGCGCACGCCCATGGTGCAGGGCGGCAGCGATGGCCGCGATCATCACCCCAACGCCTTCAGCATGTGGTTTGCCGGCGGTGGCATGAGGGCAGGCCTGACCCATGGGGCCTCGGACCCTTTTGGCTTCAATGTGATTGAGGACCAGGTCCATGTTCACGACCTGCACGCCACCCTGCTGCACCTGCTCGGTTTTGATCACACCCGCCTGAGCGTGCGCTTTCAGGGCCTGGACATGCGCCTGACCAATGTGCATGGGCGGCTCATCCGCCCGTTGCTGGCCTGAAGTCCGGCACTGGACTTTCCCCAGAATCGGTGGCAGGAAGGGGCATGAACCCGCTGCTCATCGACCTGCGCCAGTTGCCCGAGGAGGGCAAGAGCTTGGAGGGCGAACTGCCTGCCTCCTGGTTGGAGCTGCGCCCAGACGACAGCGTCAAGGCCTCAGGACCAGTCATTTACAGCCTTCGCATCGAGCGCGACGGCAGCGATTTGCTGGTCAGCGGAAGGCTTGATGCCAGCTTTGATTTGGAGTGTGGCCGCTGCCTTGGCCTGCTCAAGCGGCGGGCGTTGTTGCCCCACTACCACGCCCAGCTTCCTGTGGGCGAAGCAGATACGATTGACTTGACAGAGGCCGTCCGCGAGGACATCTTGCTGACTCTCCCTAACTTCCCGCGCTGCGAAGATGGCAACATCGAGCCGCGGAGTTGTCCGGCCTTCGGTCGCTTCGATTCTCCTGACCCCTCAGAAGGATCCCAGCCGCCTCCAGGCCCGCCTTCAGGAGTCTGGGACCGTCTCGATCAACTCAAAAAGCCCTAAGCCCCCCTTTCTGTCTCATGGCCAACCCAAAACGCCGCCAATCCAAGTGCCGTCAGCGCCTTCGTCAGGGCTCCAAGCGCTGGAAAGCCCCCACCCTCAAGAACTGCTCTGAGTGTGGCACCACCATCCCCGGCCATGTGGCCTGCCCGAGCTGCGGTTACTATCGCGGCCGTCAGGTTCTCAGCATCAGCGTGAGCGGCGAGTAAGCCCCTCGGCCATTGGGTCAGCGGATGACCTTGCCTCTCTGATCCGCATCGTTCATGGGCCGACGCGTTCCCTCGTGTCGGCCTTGTTCATTTTCCGCGAGACCACTGGGCCTTGCCCACTCCCACGCTGCGCCCCGTGACAAAGCCGTCTTCAGTGCGGTCAGTTTTACCGATGCTGCGAATGCCACCCCCGCGCTGATCCACCCCATGCCGTTGATCTTCGCCGCCACCCCCTCATCACCGCAAATCCTACCTGCCAAGCCGCAGGCGGAACCGCTGGTGGCCATGGAGCCGCCCTGGCATGTCATTCTGCACGACGACGATCAGCACACCTACGAGTATGTGATCGCCATGCTGCACGCCATCTTTGGCTATGACTTCAAGCACGGCATGCAACTGGCCCGCATCGTCGATGAGTTCGGCCGCGTGGTGGTGGCCACCTGCCACCGCGAGCTGGCCGAGCTGCGGGTCGAGCAAATCGAGTCCTTTGGCCCTGATCTGCGCATGCCCGGCAAAAGCCAGGGCTCGATGCGGGCAACGATGGAGCCTGCCGAGGGTTGACATCGGCCCCGCTTCAGGGACGGTGGGCCCTGCCCATGGCTCAAGCTGAAACCGCCACCCTGCTGATTCACTGCCCGGACCGCCCCGGTTTGGTGCACGATGTCACCGGCTTCATCTTTGCCCACCGCGGCAACATCATTGACCTCAAGCAACACATTGACCCGCAGGCAGGCGCCTTCTTCATGCGCCTGGAGTGGAGCTTGGAGAACTTCACTCTGGAGGCCAGCGAGATCATGGATCGCCTGCAGCCGCTGGCCAGGCGCCATGAGATGAACACCCGGCTGCACTTCGGCAGTCAGCGCCGCCGCGTGGCACTCTTTGTCACCCGCGACAACCATTGCCTCTACGATCTGCTGGCCCGCCATGAGGCCGGTGACCTGCCGGTGGACATCCCGCTGATGGTTTCCAACCACGAGACCCTGCGCCCGGCCGCCGAGCGCTTCGGCATCCCCTTCCATCACCTGCCCATCACGCCACAGAACAAGCAGCAGCAGGAGTTGCGGCAGATTGAGCTGCTGCGCTCCCACCAGATTGATACCGTGGTCCTGGCCCGCTACATGCAGATCATCGGCGCGGACATGATCGCCGCCTTCCCCAACCAGATCATCAACATTCATCACAGTTTCCTGCCCGCCTTCGTGGGCGCCAAACCCTACCATCAGGCCCATGAACGAGGCGTCAAGATCATCGGCGCCACCAGCCATTTCGTCACCGCTGAGCTGGATGAGGGCCCGATCATCCATCAGGATGTGATGCGGGTCAGCCACGAGGACAGCGTCGAGGATTTGGTGCGCCTTGGACGCGATCTGGAAAAGACCGTGTTGGCCAAGGCCCTGTGGTGGCATGCCCGCCATCAGGTGCTGGTGTACGGCAATCGCACTGTGGTTTTCAACTGAGTCCAGCACCCAACCCCATCTCCCACCTCGCATGAGCAGTCCCAAAGTCGGCATCATCATGGGCTCGATCTCTGATTGGCCCACCCTCAAATCCGCCGCAGAGATGCTCGCCCAATTCGGGGTGCCCTTTGAAAAAAAGGTGGTCAGCGCACACCGCACCCCTGAGCTGCTCTACGATTACGCCCGGAAGGCCCAAGGCCGCGGACTGCAGTGCATCATTGCCGGTGCAGGCGGCGCCGCGCACCTGCCTGGCATGACCGCCAGCATGACAACCCTGCCCGTGCTTGGAGTGCCGGTGCAAAGCAAGGCGCTCAGCGGTGTGGACAGCCTTTATTCCATCGTGCAAATGCCTGCCGGCGTGCCAGTGGCCACCTTTGCCATTGGCCATGCCGGGGCGACCAACGCCGGCCTGTTTGCCGTGAGCCTGCTCGCCTTGCAGGACGCGGCGCTGGCCACCAAGCTGCAGGAGTTTCGCGCCACCCAAACGCAGAAGGTCCTCGACACCCAGGCGCAGTTGGACGCGGAGGGCTGACAGCGCGCAGGCGGCGCAGGATTGAAGGCGGCGCAAGATTGGATCTCTCTGCGCCAAGGAAGGGCAAGCAGGCAGGGGCAGTTGCGGCGATGGCAGCATTGAGCCGCTGCCATGAAGCCACAAGACCCCCAACAAGAAGGCCCAATCCTGCGCCCACACGAGTACGATGGCATCAAGGAATACGACCAAAAGCTGCCCAACTGGTGGCTGGCCACCTGGTACATCACCATGGTCTGGTTTGTGCTGGCCTGGGCGGCTTACTATCAACTCGGCTGGGGCCGCTCACCCACGGCTGAGGTGGAAGCATCCCTGGCCAAAATCGCCGAGGTGCAGCAGCAGGCCCTGCAAAACATCACCGACGAAAAACTCTGGGACATGTCACGCGACCCCAAGGTGGTGGCCGCAGGTCAGGCCACCTACGCCACGACCTGCGTCGCCTGCCATGGACCCGACCTCAGCGGCAAGCTCGCTGGGGCCAAATTGCCTGGCCTGCCACTGATTGATCAGGAATGGAAGCACGGGCACGAGCCAGTGAAGTTGCTCAACATCATTCGCCGTGGCGCACCAGATGTCACCAAGGGCATGCCGCCATGGGAACCGCAACTCGGCCTGCAACGCGTCACTGAGGTTCTGGCCTTCATCCTCAGCAAGCATCGGCAGGGCGAACCCTTCACGCTTGCCGCCGACTCGCCCCTGCGCACACAGCGCCAATGAAACCGCCAAGCCTCGAATCGCTCTCGACCATCCAGGCCGATGGCTCGCGTCGTTTCGTGCACCCAGCCGATGTGCGCGGTCCCCTCACAAAAGCAAGGCGTCTCGTCGCCTGGTTGCTGATCGCGTTCTACGCGGCGCTGCCATGGATCAGGGTGGGCGGGCATCCAGCGGTTTTTTTGGATGTGCAGACCCGGCGCTTTCATTTCATGGGGCTGGTGCTGGCCACCCAGGATCTGTGGATTGG
>JAURHS010000189.1 GCA_030833205.1 Prosthecobacter sp. | reverse complement strand
TACCTGGCCACCGCACCGTTGCTCAAAGCCAACACGGGCACCAACCCGGATGTAGCCTGCACCGCGACCGCTTCCGAGAACTCAACGCGCAGCAACGACACATCGCCTACGCCATAAATGGCGCGATCACTGCGAATTCTGACAATGGTTGGGATGGTAGACATGTCAACATCTCACTTTGCAAACGGGGGATATTCGAAAACCGGGTGGCGGCCCGACGTGCGAAGGCTTCAAAGCTCTTCCAGTTTTCGATAAAGGGTACGCAAGGTCAGACCCGCAATCTCTGCGGCCTGCTTCTTGTCACCCTTGCAAAACTCCAGCAACTGCCTGAAATATTCTTTTTCTTGCTCGCGCAAGGACAAAGGTGCACCAGCCATTGAATATTTCGGCTGAAACGCAGCAGATGCATTGTCAGGTACGGGTTCTACGGGAGTTGCTACGGGCGCATCAGGACGCAGCGATGGTGCCAATGGCTCAGACGAGGCCAGGATCTGACGGTCTTCTGGACTGATCGCGCCATCTAGATCGCGCAAGCGCGTGGGCTTGCTCAACGCATCAAAAGCCTGCATCGATTCGCGGGATACGGCATTTAAATTTGCTGTATCAGGCTTGTCCGCCTGCGCGACTGGTGATTGGAGCTCAGCACGCACAGGCGCTCCAAACGCCTCCAGCCCCATGTAATCCGACTTGAGCGTCGGCTGACGCGAGGCCTCACGAAATGCCGACTCGTAGTGGTCATCACCGCGCAATGCAAAACTCACTTGCTCGGCCGTGATTTCATGGTCATGAAAGTTATGCACCAGCCGAAACACGATGTTGCGTAGCTCCATAAGGTTGCCGTTGAAGCTATGCTGGAACAAAGGCAGCATCGCCTTGGGTGCAAACGTGCGTTGTCCTCCCAGCCCAATGTCGCGCAAGATGCCCTGCACTAGCATAGGAATATCCTCAAGCCGGTCGTTGAGCTTGGGCATACGGATGCACACGGCCGTCAGCAGGTAGTACAGGTCGTTTCGAAAGCGGCCCGACTCCACCAAATTTTCCAGCGGCAGGCTTGAAGAAGCGATCACACGGACATCTGCATTGAGGTGGTCAGATCCGTTGACCGGGCAATAGACCCCGGTCTCCAGAAAGCGCACTAACAAAGCCTGCGAGCGCGGGGCCAACTCGGCCACTTCATGCAGATACAGCGTGCCGCGCTCAGCCAGGCTCAGGGCTCCCTTGCGGGTCAGCTCAAAGGGGCCTGTCAGAAATTCTGTGTGCGAGGCCGTTTGTTAAGTGGGTCGGGTGAAGCGGTCGCCGAAGACGATCGCGAACTGGTTCATCGCCTGCCGCCATTCGTAAACTGAGCGCGTCCAGTCGGCCGTGATGTTCCGCATGGCCAGCCACAGCAGTTTGCTCGCCGCGTCGTCGCTCGGGAAGTGCCCCCGCGTCTTGATGATCTTCCGCAACTGGCTGTTGAGGCTCTCGATGGCGTTGGTGGTGTAGATCACGCGCCGGATCTCCGGCGGGAAGGCGAAGAACGGGACCACCCGGTCCCAGGCCCGGCGCCAGGTCGCGACGACCGTTGGATGCTTCTGCCCCCACGGACAGGCCTCGAACTCGTTCAGCGCGACCTCGGCCGCTTCGGCCGTCGGGGCCGTGTAGATCGGCCGCAGGGCGGCGGCCAGTTGCTTGCGGTCTTTCCACGACGCGTAGTCGAGGCTGTTGCGGATGAGGTGCACGATGCACGTCTGCAGCGTCGTCGCCGGGAACACCGCCGACAAGGCCTCCGGCAGGCCTTTCAGGCCGTCGGTCACCGCGATCAGGATGTCGTTCACCCCGCGGGTCTTCAGGTCGTTGAAGACCTTCAGCCAGAACTTGGCGCCCTCGGTTTGTTCAATCCACAAGCCCAGGATGTCGCGTGTGCCGTCGGGCAGCACGCCCAGCGCCAGGTACACCGCCTTGTTGCGAACCACCGCGTCCTCGCGGATTTTGACGCGCAGGGCGTCGAAGAACACCACCGGATACATCGACTCGAGTGGACGGCTCTGCCAGACCGTCACCTCCGCCATCACCGCATCAGTCACGGAGCTGATGAAGTCGGGGCTTACCTCCGTGCCGTACTGCTCGGCCAGGAAGCCCTGAATATCGCGCACCGTCATCCCGCGCGCGTACATCGCCACGATCTTGTCGTCGAAGCCGGTGAACCGGCGCTCGTGCTTGGGGATGAGCAGCGGCTCGAAGCTGCCTTCGCGGTCGCGGGGGACCTCGATGCGGACCGGGCCATCCTCGGTCAGCACCGTCTTCCCGCTCACGCCGTTGCGGTGGTTGCTGCTGTCCTCGGGCCGAGCTTCACCCGGCGGATAGCCCAGATGATGCGACAGCTCGGCCCCCAGGGCGCGTTCTATCAGCGCCTTCTTGAACGCCATGGACGCGGCCTGCACCGCCTCCGCCGTCATCGGTCCCTTCACGAACTGGTCGAGCAGCTCTTTGGGGATCTCAGGCAAGGCCGCTAACGCGGCTGCCTTCGTGGTCTTTCTGCTTGGCATAACGGTTCCTCTTGGTCATGTTATGCCTCGCACACAAATTTACGGACACCCCCGCTCAAAGTTGTCGGTCACCGAGCCAAACATCTCTAGCTCAAACTTGGCATCGGCCAGCCCCAAGCAGTTGAGCGTGACAAAACGGCAGTTGCGCCGCTCGCTGGCCCGGTGAATCGCCATCGCCGACTGGCGCTTGCCTGTGCCCACCTCGCCGGTGAGCAAGACCGGCTCATTGACCAGGCTGGCGCTGTGCAATTGCCGCACGATGTCCTGAAACGCTTTGCTCGAAGTGAAATAGTCCATCAACGTGTCCTTAAACGGTCGACCCGATAAAGCTCCCGGGGGAGTAGTGTAAAAAACACCAGCAGGCGGAGACACCGAACCTGCCAAGGGTCAGAAAAAAGATGAAAGTCAGCAAAAAGGGCCACGGTGATCACCTTAGCCATAGGTGTACCTCCAGGCCTCAGACTCCACCGTCGGGTTGGTCACGCTGGGCTGAAGACCTGGCATGTTGGGGTCGCCGTCGTGAACCACCTTGGCGCTGTAGTCATAGCGCCCGGATGGGGACTGGGTGTCCTTGCCGGTCAAAAACACCTCGTTGTTTCCGAAGGTGATTTTCCCGTCAACGACATGCTGCGGAGTGATGTCGAACTGGGTGCTGCCACCGATGGAGATCGGGTTGCCATCGATGTAAAGCTCCAGCTTGTCACCCGCCGAGGCATCGACCAGGCGCACCACCACCGTGGGGTCGGGATCGTTCGTGTTATTGCGCACCACCGATTCGACAAAGGCGTCGGACTTGATGACTTGCGTCAGCTCGTAAAACTTGGCTTCATCGTCTGTGTAGTTCCCTGTGACGGTCGACTTCGGCAAGACCGCCTCGTGGGTAATGTGCGCAATGATGTCATTGAGGTTGGCCGATGTGGCGAAGGTGCTGCTGTCGCCAAGCAAAAGGTTGATATCGGCTGCGGTCAGGTGAACCGCGCCTTGCGCAGCGTATTCCTCCAAATTGTCCATCTGCACAATCGCCGCATACTTCAAGACCGCCAGCTTCAAAGCCGCTTGTTCCGGCACGGTATCAAAGCTGGCTGTTGTATGGTTACTGCGGTCGGTATAAACCGCGTTATAGGTGTCGGTCAGTGCGTTGCTCAGATCGGACAGCTTGTTGAACATCGCGCTGTAGTCTGTTGTCATGCTGCCAGCGTCACGCAGATTTTGCAGGTAGAGATTGGCTACGACCACCGCGGCCTCGCCCCAACCGGCCACGGAGGAATAACCGGCCAACAGGTAATCGTTCAAGGTGGGCGTCGGTGCATTGGCCACGCCATTGAGGTAGTGCTGAATCACTTCGAGGTGGGCCACTTGATCGGCGATACCGGCCGTGGTCACCGAATTCAAGGCTGCCATATTGGCCACACCGGTCAAAGCCTCAACACGTGCATTGACTGCGTTCAAATGGGCCGATGTCATGCCCAAGGCCCCCGCCTTCAAGTACACCTCCAGCGCCGGGGCTGCGCCGCCCGTGCTGGCATAGGTGTGAACAGCGGTCAGAGCTGCAGCTTGCATGTTCAGCGCATCTTGAACCAGCGCCGTGAAGGCCGAGAGGGGCTGGACCCCACTGGGTGAAAACGCGTCCACCACCGCGTTCATGGCGTACATGCTGTGCGCATCGAGCCCCGTAATCCCCGCCGACTGGTATTCTTCCAGCGTTGGCAAGGTTCGGGTTTCCACGCCCTGCACATTGGCACCGATTTCGGCCAAATTCAGTGGCTC
>JAURHS010000186.1 GCA_030833205.1 Prosthecobacter sp. | reverse complement strand
GAACCGCGTCAGCGTGCCGGATCTGCATGCCACGATGCTGCACCTGCTGGGCTTTGACCACGAGCGCCTGACCTACCGCTTCAGTGGCCGCGACTACCGGCTCACCGATGTCAGTGGGCGCGTGGTGCGGCAGTTGCTGGCTTGAGCAGGTTCAACAGGGATTGGGTGCAGCGGCGGAAGTCCTGGGTACCCTTCCAGGGATGTCCAACACCGGACTTGCCCTGCAGATGCGTACCCTGAGAACCCAGCTCGGGGTGATGGTTTGTTCAGTTTGCAGCGGCGAAGCGCCAGCGGTGTGGATCCATGAGGCCGCCGCGGCAGCAGGAAAGAATTCAGGCGCCTGGCTGAACACTCAGCGCTTGAAAAGAAGTCGGCGAATCCTCGAGAGCAAGGGAGTGCGCCTCGTTTGTCTCGCCAGCAGTTGTGCGTACTCAGGCACCTGCCGCTCCAGATCCGGGTGCAGGGGCAGCCAGCGCTGTGCGCCGTGCAGCACCCTTGCGATGGGTGACATCGAATCCGCCAATGCCAGACGGTGCATTCGGCGGATGGTGCTGATGATGGCACTGCTGTCTGCCTGCGCAATGCGTTGGGCAAGTAGTGCGCTGACGGGTTTGGCGAGTTGCGCTGCCTGCTTGCCCCGAATCGCGCTGTCCTGCTGATCGTGCTGGTGAATCGTGGCCAGTGGGGTGGTGTTGAACACCACGGAGCCCAGTTCCGCAGCGAGCATCGAGTGCAGGCGATCCGTGTCAAAGATAAAAAGTTCGGGCTTGAGGATCTGGTGAAGCTGTTCGGTGTAGCTGCGCCTCATCACCATCGTGGAGTAATGCACAAAGCAGGCCATCGCGCAGCCTGCAAGGATGTCGTCGCGCCGCATCACAACTCGGGGCTCGGTCGCCTTGCCGCCCACCATCTCGAGCAGCAGGCAGGTGCTGGCCGTTTCCGCCCGCGTGTTGCCACGCGACTCCTGCCAACTGAGGTAGGAGGACCCGCAGAGCGACGCTTCGGGGTGAAGTTGCAGTGAGCGCAATGACTCAACCAACAAGCCAGGGTGCCACCAGTCGTCGTCGTGAAGAATGGCGCAAAACTCGCCAGTGGCCAGCTTGTAGAAGTCGCGCATTCGCTGCAGGGAGTCATTGCTCTGCAGCCTGTAGCGCTCATAGCGGAGTTTGGGGTGGCGAAAGCCGGCGACCACCGCCTGACTGTCATCGTCAGTGGAGTTGTCTGAGACGATGATCTCGGCGATGGCGGAGACCTCCTGCGTCAAAACGCTGGCAATGGCCCGTTGCAGCATTTGCGGCCGGTTTCGCGTCGGGATCAGAACAGTGGCCTGCATGGAGCGGGAATTTGCCATGGGGTTGCGGGAGTCAAATCTTGCGGATTCTCACCTCCAGCCAAAGCTCGCCGTCGTCATTGTGAATGTCACAACTGATTTCGGCACATTGACGAAGTTTGCGCGTGACATTGACGGCCTCGCTGCGTGAGGAGATGATGAAGTCCCCCTCCGGGCTGCGGCTAAAGTTCCATTGATGCATCCCACGCCAGTTTTCGGCGATGGCCTCATCGGGGTGATGTCGCAGCACCACCCAGCCGCCGGGTTTGACCACGGCCAGCATCTGCTCGACCGCCGCCACTGGATCGAGGCCATGGTCAAGACAGTTGCGGGCATGAGCCAGATCAAAGCTGTTGGGAGGAAATTGCCGATCCAGAGTCTCGCCGACGCCACGGATGGTGCGTACTGGCGGCACAATCTGGTGTCTGGCAAGCAGGATGTCGTATTCAGCGGCCAAGGGGTCAATCGCGGCCAGATCAACGGTCATGCCCCTGAACCTTCTTCCCACGACCGTGAGGGGACCCGCTCCCACATCAAGTACCTTTGGTCGAGAGCTCGCAGGATCAAGCAGCCCTGCCAACTCAGGGCTGAGCGGGAGATTCGGATCGAGGCGTTGTTGAAATTCCTGCGGCCACCGCAGACCCTTGCTGCTGAGGTAGCGGTCCCAGAAGCGCAATTCACTGGACCTGCCTTGTTGCCAACGAAGGCGGATGGCGAGTTGCCTCCACCAGCTGGGCGAAAAAAATTTGAGTGGGTTGATCATGAGCGTTGGGTCAGAGGCCCGAGCAGTTGGCGCGCGCGATGGATCCAACGGCGTCGTCGCGAACGGCGACAGGCGTCGAGTTCGAGCAATTGGCGGCGTTGTGGAATCTGCACCTCAAGTTCAGGTGCCAGTGGAATCCAGTGGGTGAGGTGCACAAGGGCGTGAAACAAATCGCCGTCGGGACGGTTCATGGCGCGCTCATAAAGGCCGCCGATTCGGCCGACGATCTCACTTGGGTTGGCTGCCGAGATCAGTTCCCAGACGCGCTGGCTGACCGGGCGACACAACTGGAGGGAGTCGCCCTGCAGTCTCGCGCTTTCCTGGGCGGCATGAACGCGCACGGTGGCCGATGGAGCGACATTGATCACCACGCCGCCCACATCACGGGCCAGCAAAAAGTGAAGCCGGTCGGTGTCGAAGACAAAGAGCCCGGGCAGCAGGATATCCTCGATGCGGTCGAGAAAACGCCGGGTCATGACCATGGTGGAATAATGCACAAAGGCTCCCAGCGCCGCGCAGATGAGCAGCTCATCGCCCTTGATCAGCATGCGATCCAGGCATGCCCTGGTGTTGTGCATGGCGTGCAGAATCTCAATCGCCGGGTTTTCCAGGCGATTGCCGCTGCTGGCCTCATCCCAGATCAGATGTGAAGATCCGCAGAGGCCCGCCTCAGGATGTTCCTGCATGGCCTGCAGCGACTGCCGCAGGTGGTCGGGGTGCCACCAATCGTCGTCATGGAGAATGGCGGTGTACGCGCACCGCGATTGCGCGTAAAGTCGGCGGGTGCGTTCAATCGGATCGTGGATGACGGGCGCAAGTCGCTCATAGCGCAGTGCCGGGTGCTTGAAGCCTGCGATCACGGCGGCGGTGTCATCGTTGTCGGAGTTGTCCGAGACGATGATTTGTCCAAGCAGGGACTCGTCCTGGGCGAGCACGCTGGCCAGGGAGACCTGCAGCTCGCGGGGGCGGTTGCGGGTGGGAATGAGAACGCAGGTCTGCATTGGTGGGGACAGATCCTTTAGGGGTTGCCGCATCGCCTCGATTGCCGCAGCCACTGCAGGCTGCGTGCAATGCCTTCGCGCAGAGGGATGCGGGAGCAAAGGCCCAGCTCGCTGGCGGCGCGATGGGTGGAGGGAACATAAAAGGGCCTCGCTTCCTTCAGCGCGGGCGCGGGATTGAGATGCACCCGACGCTCACTGACTCCCGCAATCTCAAGGGTCAAGGCCGCGAGATCAGCAATGCGGATGGATTGAGTGTCGCCCACATTATAGGCGCGGCCGTTGGAGCCATGAAACAGCAGTGTCCACAGCCACAGGGCCAAATCCGCCGCGTAGAGGTAGGAGCGCATGGCGCTGCCATCGCCGTTGAGCACGAGGTCCTCGCCGCGAAGGGCTTGGGCGATGAAGTTACCAACCGCAAAGTGGCCATCCATTGGCAGATGCGGGCCGACAAAGGCGAAGCAGCGTGCGATGCTGACTTGCAGGCTCCCGCTGGTGGCAGCCTGCAGCACGAGCTGTTCCGCGCGGCGTTTGCCCTGTGCGTAGGCACCGTCCTCCAGTTCAAGATTGGACGCGGCGGGGTGGTCCTCGCAGATCGGACCCTGTTCGGCATCCACCCGTCCATAGACCGCGCCGGAACTGATCATCAGCAGGCGCCTTGCGCCGGTGTTGGCAGCCAGCTTGAGCATGCCTCGGGTTCCCTGAACGATCGTCTCGAACATCTCCTGATCTTCCACGGGTCGGGAGGAGGTGGCCGCGGCGTGCAGAATCAGGTCCACGGAGCCCTTGAGTTCTGGGCAGTTTCGCACATCGCCGGCAAGCCAATGCAGGTCGCTGCGTGAAGCCAAGGCTGGCGCCTTTCGTGCAAAGGCGGCGGGATCGCGGCTGAGAACTGTTGCTCTCATTCCCAAATCCAAGGCGTCATTGCAGAAGGCAAAGCTCTCCAACAGCCAGCGACCAAAAAAACCCGTGCCGCCGGAGATCAGCAGATGGCAACCCCGCTGTGCCTGCCACAGGGAGGCGCTGTGCTCAAGCACATGAGCCAGATCAATCCGATGAATGGGGTCGTGGGGCTGAGTCATGCAGGGGCGGGGCTTCAGCCTGCGGAGGCAACGAATTCGTGCAGCACGGAAATCTCTCGGTCCAGCATGGACTTGGTCAGGCCTGGGTATGTGCCCAAAAACAGCGCGCTGTTCATCAGTGTGTCTGCGCCAGTGTAGTGGAGCGGCGCGCGCAGGGCTGTGGGGCGATCCCGTTTGAGATTCACCAACACTGGCTGACGCAGCAGGTTGCCGCCAAAGAGCATGCGGTTGCCAATGCGATGCTGGTCAAGGTGGGCGGCGAGCTCGGTGTGGGTGAAGCCTGCATCCGGCCGCACCCG
>JAURHS010000097.1 GCA_030833205.1 Prosthecobacter sp. | reverse complement strand
TTCATGACCACCACGCTGGCAGCTGCCACAGCGGGCTTTGTCTGGGCGGTGTTGGAATGGGTGCTGCGTGGCAAGCCCTCGGTGCTTGGCTTCTGCTCGGGCATTGTGGCGGGTTTGGTGGTCATCACCCCTGGTGCAGGTTTTGTGACGGCCACCTCTTCGGTGATCATTGGAGTGTTCGCCGGTGTGGTGCCCTACCTGGCGGTGGCCTACCTCAAGCGCATCCTGGGTTATGACGACGCCTTGGACACCTTCGGCGTGCACGGTGTTGGCGGCACTCTGGGCGCCATCCTCACCGGTGTGTTCGCCGATGAGAAGGCCAATTCCATCGTGGCAGGACTCAAGGAAGGATTGCTTGCCAACCAGCTCAAGGCCGTGGCCTTGACCATCGTCTGGAGTGTGCTGGCCACCATCATCATCACCTTCGTGGTCAAGATGCTTGTGGGCCTGCGTCCAGCTCCGGAAGTTGAGCAGTCTGGCCTCGACCTCGCCGAGCACGGCGAGGCGGGCTACGAGAGCTGATCCAAACCCTTTCTGGGGCAGGCATCCGGGTTGGGGTGCCTGCTCCAGATGGCCGCCTCCTGGGTTTTCAGACTCAGAGGCGGCTTTTTTTGTGGCGGGTTGAGGTGGCGCGAGCCCTGCTCTTGCGACTTGAGGCTGACCTCACGCCTGCCCCCGGGGTTGGGTGGGGTTGATGAAAAATTCGCTGCGGATGGAATATGGTCCGCTGCCTGTCGTAAGATGCTGGGTTGTGATGACTTGTCTCTTTCGTCTGCCTGCCGTTGCGGCCCTTGTGAGTTTGGCTCAGTTTGCTGCCCTTTCGGCAGACGCTGCCGACAATCCGCCTGCGCCCAAGACTGATCCTGCCGCGGCGCGTGATGCGGCGGCGATGGCAGGCAACGAGGCGGTGAGGAAGATCATGGAGACCTATGCCGGACGCGGCACGCTTAGCGACGGCTCCAAGCCCACGGCACCTGCCGAGGCGCTTCAGGCCTTCAAATTGCGCGGCGATCTGGGCTTGGATCTGGTTGCCGCTGAGCCGGTGATTGAGCAACCCCTTTACGCCAGCTGGGACAGTCAGGGCCGTTTGTGGGTGACGCAGTATCGGCAGTATCAATTTCCCGCGGGGCTGAAAATTGTGGCCTACGACCAGCATCTGCGGGCGCGGTTTGATCAGGTGCCACTGCCGCCGCCGCGCGGCGTGCGTGGCGCGGACAAGATCACCGTGCTTGAGGACCGCGATGGCGACGGCGTCCTGGAAACTCATCGCGATGTGATCGAGGGTCTCAACATCGCCAGCGCCGCCATCACCGGCATGGGACGCATCTGGGTGCTCAACCCGCCGTACCTGCTCAGTTACGCCGATGCGCAGGGCGATGGCCTGCCGGATGAGCAGGCCCCGAAGGTGGAGTTGAGCGGCTTTGGCCTGGAGGACACCCACAGCGTGGCCACCAGCCTGCAGTGGGGTTTGGACGGTTGGCTTTATGGCGCCAATGGCAGCACCACCACGGGCAATGTCAGCAGCGCCCACAGCAAGAATGTGCGCTGGGAAGGGCAATGCATTTGGCGTTATCATCCCCGACGCGAAGTCTTTGAAATCTACGCCGAGGGCGGTGGCAACACCTTCAGTCTCGACATCGACAGCAAGGGCCGTGTGCTCTCCGGCACCAACAATGGCAAGACCCGTGGCATGCATTACGAGCAGGGCTCCTACGGCATCAAGGGCTGGGGCAAGCATGGCCCCCTGACCAATCCCTATGCCTTTGGTTGGTTTGAGCACATGGCCCATGAGGGCGATGACAAGCGCTTTCCGCAGGCCTTCACCGTGTATGAGGGTGGCTTGCTGGGGAGCGCCTACGAGGGCCGCATCATCGCGCCGAACTCCCTGCAGAATCTGGTGTATGTCAGTGCGCGATCCATGCAGGGCTCCACCTTCAGGACGCGCGATGAGGAGTTGGCCCTGAGCACCACCGACCGCTGGTTCCGCCCGGTGTGGACTGGGGTGGGTCCGGATGGCGCGGTGTACATGGCCGATTGGTACGACACCCGCCTGAGCCATGTGCGCCCGGTGGACGATTGGCACAAGACCAGCGGCCGCATTTATCGGCTGCGTCCCGCCAGCGGCATGCCTGCGCTCAAGCCCTTTGATTTGGCGCATGCCAAGCCCGCGGACTTGCTGCCTTATCTGGCCCACCCCAACGAGTGGTTCCGCAAGCAGGCGGTGTTGGAGATCGGCTGGCGCCAGCTCAAGGAGTTGATCCCAACCCTGCGCAAGATGCCCATGACTCTGGAAGTGCTTTGGGCCTTGGATGCCCTGGAGGCTGCCGACCCGCTGCCCCTTGAAGACAAGGACCCTTACCTGCGGCGCTGGGCGGTGAAGATCGTGGGTGAGCGCGGTCAGGGCATGGCCGCAGAGTTGGCAGCCATGGCCAAGAGCGAAACAAACCTCGAGGTCTGCGCTCAGCTGCTGGCCAGCGCCAAGCGTTTGCCGACCAAGCAGGCCCTGCCCATGCTCTGGGCGGCCACCCGCGAAGACGAGAGCGGGCGTCTGCCGCTGCTGGCCTGGTGGGCCCTGGAGTCCAAGGTGGGGCAGGACCGCGAGGCCATCCTCGACTTCCTGCAAAAAGAGCCGCAGTTTCGGGCCACGGCGCTTTATGAAAAGCATTTGGCCCAGCGCTTGAGCAAGCGTTGCGCGATGGCAGGCGGCGAGGCCTTGGCCTGGTGTGAGCCTCTCTTGGCCCTGGAAGCTCCAGGTCCGGTGCGCACCGAGTTGCTCAAGGGCTTGGCTGCAGCTTTTGAGGGTGGCGAAGTCCCCGCCCTGCCCAAGGCCTTGGAGCAGGCCTTGGCGCAGTATCTGGCCTCAGTGCCCGGCGGCGATTTGGCGATGCGCCTGCGTCAGGGCGACGCCAAGGCGCTGGCCGAGGCGATCAAGTTGGTGGGCTCATCCTCGGCGGCGGTGCACAGCCGCGTTGCCGCCGCCAAGGCGCTGGCGCAAAGCCGCAGCAAGCCCGGTCTTGAGGCCATGCTGGCGGTGATCAAGAGCGGCGCCACGGCTGCGAGTTGCAAGCGCGGTGTGATGCTGGCAGCCGCAGAGATGGGCGACAAGCGTTTGGCTGAGGCCCTGCTGATGGGCTACGAGGGACAGATTGCCGGTGATGTGGCGCTGCGCGAGGATGCGCTGCGCGTGCTGGCCTCGCGCCTGGAGTGGGCCAAATTGCTGGTGGACTTTGTGGGCAACTGGAAGGTGCCGGCCAAGCATGTGACGGTGGAGGTGGTGCGCCTGCTGGCCTCGCACCACGATGCCGCCATTGATGCGGCCGTGACCAAGCACTGGGCCAATCTGCTGGCTGCCCAACCCAATGAGCTGAAGGAGCGCGAGCAGAAGCGTCTGACGGCCTTGATCAAGGGAGGCGGCGGTGATGCCCAGCGCGGGGCGCAGCAGTATGCGGCGCGTTGCGCCATTTGCCACAGACTCTTTGGTCAGGGCGGACAGATCGGCCCGGAGTTGACCGGCTATGACCGCGCCAATGCCGACTTCTGGCTGGAGAACCTGCTTTATCCCAGCCGCGAAATTCGCGAGGGATTCGGCGCCTATCTGGCCCGCAGCAAGGGCGGCCAGGTCTTCAGTGGACTGCTCGATGGGCAGGACGCCGCTGGCGTGGTGCTCAAGGACATGGCGGGCAACCGCACCACGCTGCGCAAGGACGAGCTGCAAAGCCTCGAGGCCCTGCCGGTGTCGCTGATGCCCGAGGGCCTGCTGGCTGGCATGAGCGATGCCGATCTGCGCGATCTCTTTGCCTACCTGATGCGCCGCTGAGCCGCGGCAGCGATCACTGAGCGGATCGTCGCCTTTGCGCCGATTGATTTGCATGAGCCTGCTTTTGAGGCGATGGGCAGGGGATGGAACCTGTGCATGTCATCGGGCACCGCAACCCCGACACCGACGCCATCGTGGCGGCCATTGGCTACGCCTCCTATCTGCGCGAGAGCCGCGGCTGGGACGCGCGCGCGGCCTGCTGCGGCGAGTTGCAGGCGCGCACGCACTGGGTGCTGCGTCAGGCCGGCCTGCCGCCGCCGGAGTTGATTCTGGATGTGCGGCCCACGGTGGGCATGCTTTGCCGCCGCGAGGTGATCACTGCGCAGCCGCAGCAAACCTGCCTGTCGGTGTATCGGCGCATGATGGAGCAGCACATCCGCGCCATCCCCGTGGTGGATGAGCAGGGCGTGCTGTTGGGCATGCCCACGCTGCAGGACATGGGCCAGTTGTTCCTGCCCTCTGATGGAACCTGTGGCGCTGCCAATCGCCGCGTGCGCACCAGCCTCGAGAACATGGGCGCTGCCTTGGGCGCGCCGTGGCAGCATCAGGCGGCAGACAGTGGGGTGGTCGAGGAGATGGTTCTGGTGGTCGCGGCATCAAGCGTGGAGACCACGCGCCGTCGCGCCTCAGACTTCCCGCCCAAGCAGGTGGTGTTGTTGTGTGGCGATCGCCCGGAGGTGCATGCCATGGCGGTGGAGCTTGGGGTCCGCGCCTTGGTGGTCACTGGGGGTTTTGTTCTCGAGCAAAGCCTGCTTGAGCAGGCCCGTGCCAAGGGCATTGCCGTGCTCGGCGCCTCGCAGGACACGGCCAGTGCGGCGCAGTTGATCCGCTTCTCGCGGCCGATTGGCGAGGCCCTCGGCCAGGCGCCACTGCGGCTTTACTTCCAAAGCCCACTGCGCGAGGTCATGGCTGAGGTGCAGCAAAGTGCGCAGCCGCTCTTTGCGGTGATTGATGAGGAGGACGGGCGTCTGCGCGGGGTCTTCTCCAAATCCGATCTGCTTGAGGTGCCGCGCAAGCGACTGGTGCTGGTGGACCACAATGAATTCTCGCAGGCGGTGACCGGTGCCGATGAGGCCGAGATTTTGGAGGTCATTGACCATCACCGACTCAGTGGCAATCTGCGCACGCAGCAGCCGGTGCGCTTCATCAACGAGCCGGTGGGCAGCAGCAGCACGATTGTGGCCATCATGCATCGCATGCGCGGCCTGAAGCCCTCGGCCCCGATTGCGAAGTGTCTGGCTGCGGGCCTGATCGCTGACACGCTGCATCTCACCAGCCCGACAACCACGGCCACCGACCGCGAAACGCTGGCCTGGCTTTGTGAGTTGGCCGGCATCGAGGCCGCATCCTTTGCCGCTGAGTTTTTTGCCGCGGGCTCGCTGTTGCGTGAGGCCACGCCGGAGCGCGCCATTGAGGCGGACCGCAAGGTCTTCGAGGAAAACGGCTGGCGCATCAGCATCAGCCAAATCGAGGAGGTGGGGTTGGAGGAATTTTGGAAGCTGCGCGATGCGTTGCACGAGTCCCTGCTCAGTCTTTGCCGCGCGCATCGTCTGCACTTTGCCTGCCTGATGGTGACCGACATCAGCATGCATCACAGTGTGTTGCTGGTGGCCGGCGATGGCCGCGTGGCTGCGGCCTTGGATTACCCGCAGCACAGCGCCGGGGTCTATGAGATGCCCGGCGTGGTCAGCCGCAAGAAGCAGCTCTTCCCCTACCTGAGCACCTTGGTGGGCCGTTTGAGCGCGCCTTGAGTCTTGGGCTACGGGGTGGTGGAAGCCGCGCAGGCAGGCAAAAGGCAGGCTTGCGGCAGCGGGCTTCCTTGGCTTCAATGAGACCCATGACTGCCCGCCTGCTGTCCCTGGCCTTGTTGCCCCTGCTGCTTTGTGATTGCAGCCTGTGGCGCGAGGAGGGCGAGACGCGCTTTGCCGGTGATGCGGTGCTCTCGCCTGCCTTGATGCGCGAGGCGCTGCACGGCAAGGTGGATTTCGCGCGCCATGTGGCGCCCATTTTGGCGGCGCGATGTGTGGCCTGCCATGGTGGCCCAAAGGCTGCGGGGCAGTGGAGTCTGGCCGATGCCGCGCAGGCCCGCGACAGCGGTGTGATTGGCGGCTGGATTGTGGCGGGTCAACCGGCTCAGAGTCGAATCCTCATGGCGCTGGAAGAGGCTCATGCCAAGGCATCGCTCATGCCGCCGGTGGGCGCCACCTTGAGTGCGGATCAGCGCCTGGTTCTCAGTCGCTGGATTCAGCAGGGTGCGCTTTGGCCTGTGGGCCCGGCGGGTCGGGTGATCAATCCTGAAGAAGCCGCCAGCGCGCCGTGAGCCGGAGCCCTGCCGCCTTTTTGCGTGCCCTGGCCTTGGGCCTGCTGCTTGGAGTGCTGGCTTCCTGTGGCAAGTCTGGCCGGACTGCTGATCTGGTCTTCATTCAAAGCGCGGAGCCCGAGACCTTGGACCCGGCCCTGGTTTCTGATCAGGTCTCGATGCGCGTTTCCAGCGCCTTGTTTGAGGGGCTTTGCCGCCTCGATGCCGATGGGCGGCCGCAGCCCGGTGCGGCGCAGCGTTGGGAGATTTCCAGGGAAGGGAAGCGCTATGATTTTTTTCTGCGCCCAGGCCTGCAGTGGAGTGATGGCAGCGCCCTGCAGGCCGCTGACTTTGTGCAGTCCTGGCGGCGGGTGTTGGACCCGCAAAGTGCCGCCGACTATGCCAGCCTGCTGCATGTCATCGCGGGGGCAAGGGCCTTCAACGAGGGGCAAAGCAAGGACCCGCAGAGCGTCGCGCTGCGGGCGCTTGGGCCGATGCATCTGCAGGTGGACCTGGAGCAGCCAACCCCGTACTTCCTTGATCTCTGCGCGTTGGTGGTCACCGCGCCGGTGCCGCTGCGCGCCATGCAGCAGCAGGGCGAGCATTGGATGAAGCCTGGCCGCCTGGTGGGCAATGGCTCCTACCTGCTGGAGCAGTGGCGGCTGGATGATTGCATCGTGCTGCGGCGCAATCCGCGGTATTGGGATGTGGCATCCGTGGCCCTGGAGCGCATTGAGGTCAGGCAGGTGCAGGACGCCAACACGGCGCTTGGGTTTTTCCTCACCGGCCAGTGCGACCTCATGATGGACAAGGGCATGGTGCCACCGGCGCTGGCGCTCAAGTTGCGCCAGCAGCCTTGGTTTCACACCGGGCCGTATTTGGGCACCTGGTTCATCCGTGCCAATGTGCGGCGTCCGGCCCTGCGCGATGTGCGGGTGCGACAGGCGCTGGCCTTGGCCGTGGACAAGCGCTTGTTGGTGGAAAAAATCACGCAGATGGGCGAGCCTGTGGCCGATGCCATGGTGCCCAAGGGCACCGGGCAGGGGTATCTGCCGCCCAAGGGTCTGGGCCATGACCCCAAGCGGGCCCGCGAGTTGTTGGCGCAGGCTGGTTTCCCCTCAGGCAGTGGCTTTCCGCGTCTGGAGTATCTTTATCTGCCGCTGCCCGTGGAGCGCAATCTGGCCATTGAGCTGCAGAACATGTGGCAGCGTGAGTTGGGCATCGTGGTGGGTCTGGCCAAGCAGGAGCAGAAGGCCTGGCTGCAATCCATGCGCACCTTGGATTATGATTTGTGCCGCTCGAGTTGGGTGGGCGACTACAATGACCCGTCCACCTTTCTGGATTTGTTCACCAGTGGCAATGGCCAGAACCGCACCGGCTTTGCCTCTGCCGACTATGATCGCCTCATCGCACAGGCGGCAGCCGAGCCGCTTCTGCCGCGCCGTCTGCAATTGCAGGCCAACGCCGAGCAGCTTCTCATCGAGCAGGCGCCGGTGATTCCGGTGTATCACTATGTGGGCGTGCAGTTTTTTGATGCCCAGCGCCTTGAGGGGGTGCGCATCAATGCGGTGGACGATCATCCCTTTCGCTGCATGCGCTGGCGCGAGCCTGCGTTGTCCGGGGCCAGGCGCTGAGTCCGGTCGCTTCGCCTCTTGCCCAGCGCGCCTGCTGATGCCATGCTCTGCTTCCATGTCTGACGCGATTGCCATGCGCCTGGGTTTGCTGATTGTGGTTTCCGGTCCTTCGGGAACTGGCAAGACCACGCTTTGCCGCCGCGCCTGTGAGCAGGGCGGTGCGGTGTTTTCCATTTCCTGCACCACGCGCGCGCCGCGCCCGGGTGAGCAGCACGGGGTGGATTATTTTTTCCTGACGGAAGAGGACTTTGTGGCCCGCGTGGATCGCGGTGAGTTCTTCGAGTACGCGCGTGTCCACAATCGCTGGTACGGCACGCTCAAAAGCACGGTGCACGAGCAATTGCGCGCCGGAGTGGATGTGTTCCTCGACATTGATGTGCAGGGCGCGGCTCAGGTGCGAGGCTGCGAGGACGATCTGGTGGGGCGCTGTTACACGGACATTTTTGTGATGCCCCCAAGCCTTCAGGAGTTGCGCGCCCGACTCGAGGGGCGGGGCACGGACCAGGCCGAGGAGGTGGAGCGCCGCCTGGCCCACGCGGCCGCGGAGATGCAGCATTGGTCCGATTACCGCTTCTGTCTGCGCAGCAGCAGCAGGCAGGAGGATGCGGCGCGTTTCGCCGCCATTTTGCAGGCCGAGCGTCTGCGCAGTAGCCTCATTCTTTGAGGATTAAGCGGCTTTGGTTGCGGCGCCGGTCTTTTGCCGCGATACTGGAAGGCTGGCCCGGTCGCGTCCTCGCTCATGAGGTGCGCCGCGCGGCAGGTACCGATTGCGCATGAAACTGCCCTCCATCGCTGGCTGTGAGATCCTTGAGCCCATTGGCTCGGGCAGTGGCGCACAGGTGTTTCGTTGCCGCCTCAACGGCCGTCTCGGCGCGCTGAAACTTTACGATCCCTTGGCGGTGAGCCGGCGTCACCTTGGGCCGCAACTCGAACGCCTTGGCGCCTTGCCCAAGCATCCCAGTTTGGTTGAGGTGCTGGCCGCGGATCTCAGCGCCTCGCCGCCTTGGTGCATTCAGGAGTGGCTGGGAGATGAAGGAGCGGCGCCGTGGCGCAGCTTGGAGCAGGTCGGGGTGACGGAGGTCGGGCGTCAGCGCGCCTGGCAGTGGGTGATGGAAATGGTCTGGGCTCTGGCGCATCTGCATCTGCACGGCGTGACCCATGGCAATCTCAGGCCCAGGCATGTGGTGCTTGAGGAACGCGAAGGGCAGGCCGCACGCTTGCGGCTTTGCGATGTGGGCGAGGGTTTGGTCGATGGAGTGCAGCGTCTGGAGCCCACGGATCATGGGTTGTACCTGACTCCGCAGCAGGTGCGGCAGCCTGATCTGACCGCCACGCGTCTGGCCTACAGTTTTGATGTGTATGCCCTGGGCAGCGTGGCCTTTCGCCTCTTGACGGGCAGCGCGCCGCGCGCGCAGGCCTTTTGGGATCAGGAGCAGGAGCGGCGGCAGCGTCGCCCCGAGACCAAGATCAACACCAAGGCATTGCTGCAGGCCGTGGAGGCCCAGCCGCAGGTGCAGTGGCCTGATGCCGCCCTCGATGAGTGGGAGCAGCGCCGTCGCGAGGTCCTGCTCAAGGCGCTGGAGCTTGATCCCGCGAAGCGTTGGCTGGATGCGCGCGAGGTGCTCGCCGCTTTTGAGGCGATTGAACGGCAGCAGTCGCAGGCGGCGGGAGTTCGGCACGCCGCGCGCCGTGCCAGTCTGGCCTGGAAATTGCAGTTGAGTTTGTTGGCGGTGCTCTTGCTGTCCGTTGGTTGGGCGATTCAGGGCGGCCGCAGGATCGCTGCCCTGCAGCAGCAACTCGGAGGCATTGAACAGGCGCACCAGCAGGCCATGCTGAGCGAACGGCAAACCCAGCAACAATTGCGCTCCAGTTTGCAAAGCCGCGAGTCGGCTCTGCAGACCCAGGGCAAGCAGTTGGCCACGGTGCAGCAGCGTCAGGGGTTGGCCGGTGGCTTGGCGTCCACCTTGCTTGAGGATTGGCTGCAACTCTCCAAACCTGAGCAGCGCGGCGATGAGTCATGGCGCCGCAAGGCTCTGGCTTCGGTGGAGTTTTGTCAGCAGTGGCTGCAGGTGGTTTCGGAAAGTTCCCAGCCGCAGCAGCGCCTACAGTTGTGGGTCTGTCTTGGGCAGTTGCAGTGGAGTTTGCAGCGCGAGGCTGAGGCGCTCAAGGCCCTTGAGCAGGGTCGGCGCGAGGGCAGGGCAGCCCTGGGCGCGGCACAGGGCGAGCAGGCGGCGAGCCTTCAGCTCTGGCTGGGCCGCTGTGCTCTGGCGCTGGCGCGCATTGAGGCCCAGCATGGGCGCACAGCCTCGGCGTTGTGGCGCGAGGCCGGAGATGCACTCAGTGCGGCGCTGGAGCGCAACAGCTTGGACCTGGCACTGCGCCGAGAGGCGGCGCAGGTCTGCATGGACTTGGGCTTGGAGTCCTTCGCGGCTGGACGCTGGGTTGAGGCCCAACGCGATTTTGGCCGTCTTGAAATGCTTCTGAGTGCAGAGATCATGCGCAATGATCCGCAGGCCGCGGATGTGTTTTTGCTGGCGCGCGCCGCCTTTGCTTCGGGCATGATTGCCGTGCAATTGGGGCGCACTCAGGAAGGCTTGGTTGAGTCGGTGGACGCGCTGGCGGTGATGAGTGATCTGGTGATGAACTGCTCACCTCGCCAGCAGGATCAGGCCCTGCTTCTGGCTACGGCCTATCTGGATCTTGGCGATGTACTCTTGCAGGCTGCGGGGGCGCGGGAGGGCCGCGAGGCCTGCGAGCAGGGGCAGTTGGTGCTGTTGGAATTGTTGCGCCTGCAGCCCGACTGGGTCGAGGTGAAGTACCAGTTGTCGCGGGCGCGAGCCAATCTGGCCGTGGTGGATCGCGATGAGGGCCTGCCTGGCGATGCCGTCAAGCGCAAGCAGGACGCCATTGAGATGCTCAACGAGATTGTCTCTGAGGATCCGGATAATGTGCGTTATGCCGTCTTGCTGGCGCGCTGCCGCAGCGAGTACGCCGAGTTGATGGTGGACCTCAACAAAAAGAAGGAGGCCTTGCCTGTGGCCATTGCCTCGGTGCAGGCCATGCGCGGCCTGCTCCAGGCGGATCGGCAGGCTGCGGATTCCTGGGGTCGGAGGCAGTGGCAGATTCAATGGGCGCAGATGCTCGGGGTGCTTGGGCATGCCCAACGCGCCAGCGGCAATGATGCCGAGGCCAAGTCGGCCTTCGAGGAGGCTTTGGCGCAGTGGACAGAGTTGCAGGAGGCGTTGCCCAAGCACGAGGTGGTGGTGCAGGGCCTGAATTGGTGCCGGGAAAGGCTGGCTCGTTTGCGTTGAATTTTTTGTTGAAAAAAAAGAGAGGCAGTGCGGCCGGTTTTGTGTGAAGAAGAAGCCCTGTTTTTCTGTGCTCATGGCCCGACCCTCCGCTCCTTCAATTGTCGTGGTTGGTTCCCTCAATGTGGACTTCACGGCGCGGGTGGAACATTTGCCCGCTCCTGGCGAGACGGTGGTTGCCCGTGATCTGACCAAACGCTTTGGCGGCAAGGGTGGCAATCAGGCCGTGGCTGCCGCCAGGCAGGGGGCTCAGGTGACTTTCATCGGTCAACTCGGCGAGGATCCCGATGGCCGTGACTATCGCAATCACCTTCGCCGCGAGGGGATCAACTGCAGTTGCCTAAACACCGCACGCGAGGTTACCGGATGCGCCCACATTTGCGTGGATGACCGTGGAGAAAATCAGATTGTGGTCATTGCTGGAGCCAATGGCATGATGAGCGGGCCGATGGTCAAGATGCAGCGCGGCCGCTTGGCGGCGGCCAATCTCATGCTGCTGCAGATGGAGTTGCCCCGCGACTGTGTGCTGGCAGCCATTGCGCTGGCCAATGAGCTCAAGATTGCGGTCATGCTCAATGCCTCGCCACTGATCCGCGACTTTCCCTGGGAGCAGGTGCGATTGGCCGTGTTGGTGGTCAACGAAGTCGAGGCGCGGGGACTGCTGGGGTTGGAGGACGCGGCGGATCTGGCTGTCGCCGCAACGGAGCATGCGCAGGCCATGAGGCAGCGCGGCATGCATACCGTGATTGTCACCCGCGGCTCAAAACCCACGCTCATTTGGAGCGATGAGGGTTGCAGTGAAGTGCCAACGATTGAGGTCAAGCCTGTGGACACGGTGGGTGCGGGCGATGTCTTCGCCGGGGTGTTGGCCGTGCATTTTGCCGAGGGCGCGCCACTGACTCAGGCGGTGCGTTGGGCCAACGCGGCGGCAGCTCTCTCGACGCTTAAGCCCGGTGCCCAGGAGGCCACTCCCCATCGCGGTGATGTGCAGGCGGTGTTGGAGCGACAGGCCTGAGCATTGTCGTTGCGGTGGGTCAGTCGGCTTTCCAGCGCTCAGGCTCGTTGCTCGAAGCCCGCGCAGAGTGGCAGATTGGGGTGGACCTCGGTGGCCAGATCATGATGGTGGCCAAGCCCCAGATGCTGTGCAGCGGCGTAGGCGATCATGGCGGCGTTGTCGGTGCTGTAGCGTGACTGGCAGAGCAACAACTCAAGCCCTGCGGCTGAGCACTCTTGTTGCAGGCGTTGACGCAGTGCCTGATTGCAGCTCACGCCGCCGCTGAGGGAAACGAGTTGGTGCCTGCATTCTCTGGCTGCGCGGATCAGCTTGTTGCAAAGAACCTCAATGATCGCCTCCTGCACGCTGGCGCAAAGGTCGGCCAGAGTCTGCGGCTGGCTCAGGTCCAACTTGGGCAACTCGTAGAGCACGGCGGTTTTCAGGCCGCTGAAGGAAAACTCCAGGCTGCCTGCTTCCATGAAAGCGCGCGGCAGGGCAAAGCGATGGGCATCGCCGCCGCGTGCGGCGCGTTCGAGTTCCGGGCCGCCGGGGTAGGGCAGGCCCAGCATCTTGGCAATCTTGTCAAAGGCCTCGCCGGCGGCGTCGTCCCGACTGCGACCCAGCAGGCGGTAATCGCCAACGGCGCGCATGTCGATGAGCAGGCTGTGGCCGCCGCTGGCGATGAGTGCGGCATGGGGTTGCGGTCCCCTCGGCGTCTCCATGAAGGGGGAGAGCAGGTGGCCCTCGAGGTGGTTGACGGCCACAAAGGGTTTGCCGCAGCCAAGGGCGAGGCCCTTGGCCAGGCTTGAGCCCACCAGAAGACTGCTCACCAGTCCCGGGCCGGCGGTGGCTGCGAATCCATGGATGTCGGCGAGGCGCAGGCCGGCCTGCTTGAGCACCTCTTCAACCAGTGCCCTGGCATGCAGGGTGTGATTGCGCGAGGCGACCTCAGGCACCACGCCGCCGAAGGCGCGATGGATTTCAATTTGCGAGGCGATGGCGGAGGCCAGGATGTTGCCTTGCGCGTCGCTGATGGCAGCGGCGGTTTCATCACAGGAGGATTCCAGGGCGAGGATCACGTTGCGCCAGTGCCTGGAGTTGATGTCTTGGCCCGCCAGGCCTTGAAGCAGGCGATGAAGCCGCGCGCGAAGTCCTGGGGTCTGGCGTCAATCCAGGCC
>JAURHS010000207.1 GCA_030833205.1 Prosthecobacter sp. | reverse complement strand
CCCAGCGAAGCCAAGGGGCACAATGCCAAGGAACACCATGATGGTTCCGTGCATGGCTCCGAGCATGTTGTAGAGCTCGCCGTTGACCACTCCACCGGGAGCCCAGCGACCGATCATTTCATTGAAGATCCCGCCGATCACCGGAAGGTTGCCCACGAACTGGAAGCCTGGCAAGGGCTGACCAGGGTAGGCGATGCTCCAGCACATCAGCAGCATCAGGAAGAATCCGAACAACAGGAACAGCAGGCCAGTGACGGCATACTGCACGCCGATGACCTTGTGGTCCGTTGAGAAGACATACTTCTCCCAAAAACTTTGCTCGTGATGATCGTGGCCGTGATCAGAGGAGGCGGTGTGGGCAGGGGCGCTCATGGGAATTTGGAGGGCTTGGGGGGGTCGTCAGCTCTGAAGGGTGTTTGGTTTATTTGGCCGCGGTGGTGGCGGGAGCCGTTGCTCCTGGGCCTGCGGGAATCTCACCGGGTACATTTTTGTCAGCGAAGGGCGCGAGGTCAGACTCGGTCCACTGGGATGCGCGTTTTTCTTCGCTGCGCACTTTTTCCACCATTTCCTTGGTGACCATGGTGGCCTCGTTGCCCCAGCTGTTGCGGATGTAGGTGAGCACATTGGCGAGGTCAGAGGCTGACATGGCGGCGCCGAAGGCCTGCATGCCCCCAGGCGTGTTGTAGCCCTGTCCCTTGACCGTGATGGCCCCGATCAAACCGTGTTGGGTGACGCGCACGAGGCGCTCGGTTCCACCAAGAACCCACTCTGAACCAGCAAGCGGCGGAAATTGCCCAGCAATGCCAAGGCCATTGCCCTGGTGGCAACCACCGCAAACGGCATAGCCAGAGGCGCCCTTCTTCATGGCCAACTGGAAGGGATCGGCAGCGCCGGCTCCATCCGCCGCGCCTGGCCTTGGATCTGGGGCCTGCGCAAAATTGAAGGGATTGCTGACCTTGAAGCTGTAGCCTCCGGTCATGACGCCGAGTTGGTTGCCGCCAACAACGGCAACCACGATGGCCAAAAAGATGACCAGCATTGGCACCGGCTCACGGCCTGGTTGAAGGTCAGCCTTCTCACGACTGACCGCAGAGTGCAGGCGATCCAAGTCGGTGTTGTCGGGCTGGAAGGAAGAGGGAGAGGCGCTCATGGTCGCAGAAAAACGGTGGGCAACTATTTCTTGGCGGCGGGCGCAGCAGCTGCGGCCGAGGCGACGCCTGGAATGGGGAAATCCTTTTTGAGGGAAAGCAGGTAGTTGACCAATTCCTCGGCCTCAGCGGTGGGCACCACTTCGAAGCCTTCCGCGGGAGCGTCGGCACCAGTGAGCCTGATTGCGCGATCCGAGACTGGTCCCTGAATTTTCCGCACCGTGTAAAGTGCACGCAGAGCCGGCATGTTGCTCCATTCATGGATGGAACGCGGAGCATAGAGCTTGCGGTGAATCTCCTCGCGCGATGGCGCGCGCCAGCCGTAGTTGGCGAGGTCGGGGCCGGCACGAACCACGCCAAGGGTGGCCTGCTTCTCGCCGAGGTAGTCCAACAGAGTGTTGGACCGCACCGCAGTGGGGGAGCGACCGTCTTGGTCCTGTCCCCAGCCCTTACGCCAGCCATCGAGGGCCAACTGAGTCGGGCGGATCATCTGGGTGTGGCACTGCACGCAGCCTTCACGGTCATAGATTGTCTTGCCAAGCAGGTTGGCTGTCGCCGGTGGATAATGGCCATCGAGACCGTCACGGTCCTTGTCATAGGCCTCAGGCTGCAGGGCCTGATAATTGAGGACCGGCAGCACAATGAGCAGCAGCCATGGCAGGCCAAAGCAGGCAGCAAGGGTCAGAAGAAGGGAGCGCAGGGAGCTCATGCGTGGGCAGCGTGGGGAGTTTCGTCGTGTTCGGTGTGCAACAGCGTGGGCGCCGAGCTGCGGCGACCCAGACCAGCCACCATCAAGGTCAGATGCAGGAGGAACCAGAGATTGGACCAAGTGATCAGAGCCCAGGCCAAGGCGCGAGCCACAAGGTAGGGGCGGGCATTGAGAGTGAGGCCCATGAAGTCCTTATCCCAGAACTCAGGATTGTTGAGGTCCCCGCCCATCTGCACTCCAGCGACCAGGCTGGTGACGACGATGGTGGCAATGCCATAAGTGGAATACCAGAAGTGGCTTCGAATCAGCCGCACGCTGAGCCACTCACAACCCGCAAGGCGTGGCACGATGTAGTACATCGCCCCGAAGGCGCACATGCTGAAGAATCCGTAGACGAAGCTCATTTGCAGCCCGTAACCCGCATAAGTGAACTGCATGGAGACGCCGCTGCCGAAGTTGGAAAGCAGAGCCAGCACAAGGGCGCTGATCGGGAAGAAAAGCGAGCCCAGGAAGGTGAAGCGCAGCGTTGGCGAACTTCCCACCAGCTCATGCTTGCCAAGGGTGGTAAGGTGATGATTGAGACCAACCACGCCGGCAGGCAGGAGCAACAAGGTGCCGGCCAGGGCGCCAATAGCTGGCATCCATGCGGGGAGCGGGCCGCCCATGTAGGTCTGCATTCCGCTCCAACCGCCCAAGAGAGCCAAGCCCCAGAAACCAAGCTTAGCCAGCTCCGCACTGGCAATGGGCTGCCCGGTGATCTTCGGGATAAAGTAGTAGGCACTGCCCACGGCGACTGGCGTCAGGAACAACAGCAGCAGTCCGTGAACATACCAAGCGTTGATGCCGGCCCCAAGTG
>JAURHS010000112.1 GCA_030833205.1 Prosthecobacter sp. | reverse complement strand
ATCGGGCATCCATTGGCCGAGCAGCGAGGGGCCAAGGCAGACCCCGGTGATCATTTCAGCGACCACCTGTGGCTGCCCGAAGCGGGCGGCAAGCAACCCCACCACGCGGCTAGCCATGAGAATCAGGGCCAATTGCAGGAAGAAATGAATGGTGAGATCCAGCGGCGACATCGGGTTCTAGGATTCGCTGCCGCCATTAGATCAAAAATAGATAAAAAGTAGCTTTTTAATGCCTAAAAAGCATATCTCAGCCGAGGGCTGGTCCGCCGCAGGCCCGCAGCAGCAAGCGGTAGACCTCGGTGGCGGCAAGGCGTTTGCCATTGGCGTGCTGAGGGAAGTTGCCGACCAGGACCGGCCAGTCGGCGCAGTCTTCTGGGATGCGCCCATGGCTGCCCTTCACCAAACTGGCGTCCAGCGGAATGAAATCCATGAGGGTGCGCAGGCCCAGTTTCTTTTGGATCAGCTTGAGGGCGATCCGCCACTTGGCACCGCGCCAGCCAGAGTCCAGAAAGAGTTCCGCCGGGTCGTAGCCACACTTGCGATGGATGTCTACACAGCGCGCGAAGTCAGGGGCCTTGGCGTCGTCCAGCCAGTAGTAGTAGGTGAACCAGCTTCGCGCATCGGCCACGGCGATGAGATCGCCACTGCGCGGATGGTCCAATCCCGCGCGCAGTTTGTCGCTGCGCTCCAGCACCTCCTGAACTCCAGGGGTCTGTTGCAACAGGGCCTTGACGGCAGGCAGCAGGTTGGGACCGCGCACATAGACATGAGCGACTTGGTGGTCGGCAATGGCAAAGGCCTTGCTTCCCCCAAGATCCAAGGTCTCCAGCCCCAACTCATTCTTGATTGAGAGCCAGCCCTGTTGGCGGAAGATGCGGTTGAGGTGAACTGGCTGGTCCACATCGGTGATGCCATATTCCGAGAGCAAGATGACGGCGACGCCACGAGATTCGTAAAAATCAACCAACTCGCCAACCAGGGCATCAATGTCTTTCAGGTCCTGGGCGATGCGGGGAAAGTCCAGGCCGAGGCGTTGCAGGTTGTAGTCGAGGTGGGGCAGATAGACCAGACTGAGGGTCGGCTGATGCCGTTGCTCAATCCACCGCGCACTCTGCGCGATCCAACGCGAGGACTCAATGCCGGCCATCGGCCCCCAGAACTGTGGGAAGGGAAAGGGACCAAGATCGGCTTTGATCGCCTCGCGCATCTCCATGGGTTGGGTGTGCACATCAAAGACCTTGCTGCCGTCACTTGGGTAGAGAGGGCGCGGGGTGATGCTGTAATCCGCGCTGCTGTGCATGTTGAACCACCAGAAGACCTTGGCGCAGGTGAACTTGGGTTGGTGCTGCTTGAGCACTTCCCAGAGTCTTGGGCCGCCGACCAGGGACTCAGGTTGCTTCCAGAAGCGATGCTCGGCGTAGGGCCGGTCATACCAACCGTTGGCCACAATGCCATGGCCGCCTGGAGGCAGGCCCGTGAAGTAGGTGGCCTGCGCGCTGCAGGTCAGAGCGGGCAGGACGGGCTCAATCTGCAGCAAGCGCTGCCGATTGATGAAGGAGTTGATCCGCGGAGTGTTCTCGCCAAGCAGGCGCGTGGTCAGCCCAACGACATTGAGGACAACGCTGCGGTGCATGGCCTCAACCCGGGATGGCGACCTTCTCGATGTTGGCGGCAATCACCTTGTATTCCGGGCAGAGGGTCTCACTGTCGTGGCCGCTGCCAGTGACATTGTTCACCATGGCCTCCGGGAAGTGGAAGGTGGTGTAGAGCACGCCTGGCTTGACCTCGTCGCTGACTTGAGCCTGCAACTCCACTTCGCCTCTGGCGCTGAACAATCTCACGGTGTCGCCGCTGCGGATATGGCGGCCCTTGGCGTCCTTGGGATTGATGGTGAGCAGGTCGCGGGTGACGATTGCGCCATTGCCGGTGCGACGGGTCATGGTGCCGCAATTGTAGTGCTCAAGGATGCGGCCCGTGGTGAGGATGAAGGGGAACTCGCGTCCATGAGTGACGACCTCGTTGCTCTCCTCCCACTCAAAGAAATGGAAGCGGCCAAGGCCACGGCTGAAGCCGCTTTGATGCATGATCTGAGTGTCTCGACCCTGCTCCAGAATTGGCCACTGCTTGCCGTTGTCGCCAAGATTCTCCCAGGTCGCCCCCTTGAAGAAGGGCACGATGCGGGCAATTTCAGCCAGGACGCCCTCGGCGCTGTAATCCTCCTGAGGGAAGCCGAAGCGCTGCATGACCTCACAAAGGATCTGGCCGTCGGGCTTGGTGCCCTCCAGAGGCGTGACGGCGGCCTGCACGCGTTGCACGCGGCGCTCGGCATTGGTGAAGGTCCCGCTCTTCTCGAGGAAGGAGGAGGCAGGCAGAATCACATGCGCCAACTTTGCGGTTTCAGTCATGAACAATTCCTGCACGACCAGGAACTCCAAACTTTCCAGCGCATGACGCACATGGGCGCTGTCCGGATCGGTCTGCACAACATCCTCGCCCATGAGCCAAAGCGCCTTGAGGTTGCCAGAGACAGCCTGCTCAAACATCTGAGGAATCTTCCAGCCCGGTTCGCGCGGTGAGGCGACGCCATAGAATCGCTCGTAGAGTTCGAGGGATTGTGGATCGCTCATCTCAAAGTAGCCCGCACCCTGATGCGGCTGGCAGCCCATGTCAGCGGCGCCCTGCACATTGTTCTGGCCGCGCAGCGGATTGACGCCCACGCCTGGCCTGCCGATGTTGCCGGTCATCATCGCAAGGTTGGCGATGAGCATCACGGTCTTGGCGCCCTGCTCGTGCTCGGTCACGCCAAGGCCGTGGAAGGACATGGCGGCCTCCGCGCTTGCGTATTCGATGGCTGCGGCGCGCACCTGCTCAAGTGGCACTCCCGTGATCTGCACGAGTTGATCCACATCCAGTTTGCGCAGGCCTGATTCAAACTCATCCCAGTTCTCGCAGCGGCTGCGGATGAACTCGGTCTTCACCAGGCCGGCATCAAGGATGCAGCGGGCAAAGAGATTGAGCATGGCAACATTGGTGCCGGGGCGCAGTTGGAGGTGATGCTTGGCGTAGGGGACCAGCTCGATGCGGCGCGGGTCAATGATGATCAGAGGAGTGCCCTTCATGGCCTGCTGCTTGATGCGCGATCCGGTGACCGGGTGGCCCTCCGTGGGGTTGGCACCAATCACCAACATGCAGGCCGTGTGATGAATGTCCTCAAAGGAGTTGGTGGCAGCGCCGGTGCCAAAGCTCTTTTGCATGCCCCATGCCGTGGGGCTGTGGCAGACGCGGGCGCAGCAGTCAATGTTGTTGGTGCCGATCACCGCGCGAATGAACTTCTGCATGAGGTAGTTTTCCTCATTGGTGCAGCGCGCCGAGGAGATGCCGGCAATGCTGTTGGGGCCGGCCTTGTCGCGGATGGCGCCAAGCCTCTTGACGATGACCTCGTAGGCCTCGTCCCAGGTCGCCTTGGCGAAGCTGCCGTCCTCCTGACGGATCAGTGCCGTGCGCAGGCGGTCGGGGTGATTGTAGAAGCGGAAGGCGAAGCGCCCCTTCAGGCAGGTGTGGGCATGATTGACCTCGGCGTCAACCGGGGCCTGAATGCTGAGGACCTCATTGCCCTTGGTGGCCACATTGAGATTGCAGCCCACGCCGCAGTAGGTGCAGACGCTGCGGGTTTTGCGGGTGGCCTCAATGGACTTGCTGTGGAAGACATCGCTGATCGCAGAGGTGGGGCAGGCTTGGGCGCAGGCGCCACAGGAGACGCACTCGGAGTCGGCAAAGCTGCTGTCCAGGCCCTTGATGATGCGGGCGTTGAAGCCACGGCCATGCATCGAGAGGACATGTTGTCCCTGAATCTCGTCGCAGGCACGCACGCAGCGTGAGCAGTTGATGCACTTCGCCAACTCGCTGGTCATGTAGGGATGCGAGTGGTCCTTGGGGCGGTCGAGGTGATTGGCGCCCTCAGGGTAGCGCACCTTGCGAATGCCCACGCGGGCGGCTACGGTCTGCAGCTCGCAATTCCCACTGACCTCGCAGGTCAGGCAGTCCAGCGGATGGTCGGTGAGAACCAATTCGACGATGTTGCGACGCAGGCGGCGCACCTTGGGGCTCTCCGTGAAGATGTGCATGCCCGGCATCATGGGCGTGTGACATGAGGCCACGACACGGCGCGGGCCGCTGCCGCTGACGGCCACCTCGACCGAGCAGACTCGGCAGGCGCCATAGGGGCTGAGCTGCGGAGCGTCGCAGAGCGTGGGAACGAATCCGCGGCCGCGCTGGCGGTCAATGAAGCGCAGCACGGTGTCGCCAGCCTCGTAGCGATGCGGCTCGCCGTCGAGGAAGGCCGTCAAGGTGTTGAGTTCCTGAACCATGGTGTTGGGTGGCGTGGTGGTGATCTTGCGGGTGGAGGGACTGGCGCCAAGGCTTAGTTGGCAAAGAAGCCGTTCAACTCATCGGCAAAGTGTTCGAGGGCATTGCGGATCGGCAGCGGCACGCCCCCGCCCAAGGCGCAGAGGCTGGTTTGCTCCATGGTGTCGAGCAGATCGCCGAGTAGTTCGCGGTCGATCTTGAGGTTGCCTGCGCGGGCCTTGGCCACAAGCTCCCGTCCTCTGGTGCTGCCCAGGCGACAAGGGAAACACTTGCCGCAGCTCTCGTCAGCCGTGAAGGCGAAAAGGTGCTCGATGTACTCGATCATCGGCAGGCTCTCCGGGATGCTCACCACTCCGGCGTGCCCCAGAAGGAACCCGGCCTGCTTGAAGCTCTCAAAGTCCACGGTCAGCCGCTCAATGTGACTGACGGGCACAATGCCGCCGAGGGGGCCGCCGATTTGCACGGCCTTGATGCTGCCCTTGAATCCGCCGGCCATGGACAGAACCTTTGAAAGCGGGGTGCCCATCGCCACCTCGTAGATTCCGGGCTTGGCAAAGTGCGAGTCGAGGGAAAGCAGTTTCGGGCCACTGGACTTCTCGGTGCCAATGGCCGCGTAGCCCTTGCCGCCAAGCGTCAGGATGGCGCGCAGGTTGGCGAAGGTCTCGACATTATTGACGATTGTCGGTTTGCGGAACAGGCCTTCGACGGTGGGGAAGGGAGGACGGGTGCGGACCTCGGGGCGCTGGCCTTCAAGGCTGGCCAGCAGCGCAGTTTCTTCGCCGCAGATGTAGGCTCCAGCGCCCTTGATGGTTTTGAGTTCAAAGTCAAAACCGCTGCCCAAAATATTGCGGCCAATCAGTCCGGCCTCCTGCAACTGGGCAATGGCCTCGTTGGTGCGGGTGATGCTGTCCGGGTACTCAGCGCGAATGTACAGCACGCCATGACCTGCGCCCGCGTACCATCCCGCCACCATCATCCCGAGTAGCACAGCGTGGGGCTGCTCTTCCATGAGGTATTTGTCAATGTAGGCCCCTGGATCGCCCTCGTCAGCATTGCAGACGATGTACTTGATGCTGCCAGTGGCTTGGCGGCAGCTGTCCCATTTCAGGTGCAGGGGAAATCCCGCACCGCCACGGCCGCGCAGGCCGCTGGCCTTGAGCTCGGCGCCAAGGGCGTCGCGGTCGCCGGATTGCAGCAGCTTGCGCCAAGGTTCGTAGAAGGCATCCAAACCGGGGAATTCAGCGGTCAGCAGGGGTTGCTTGAGTGAAGACACCACGGCATACCGGTCGGCGCTGTCGCCGCCCTTGCCAGTGGCGAGGGCGCGCAGTTGGTCTGGGCTTTGGGCGCTGTAGTTGCGGCCTTCAAACTGAAAGGCTGCACCTTGGTGACAGCGGCCAAGACAGCAAATGTGGCCGATCTCCTCGGCCTTGAAGTGCTGGGACAATTGCTCCTTCAAGGCAGGCTGGGTGCCCGCGCAGAGGCAGGCGCTGCCGTTGCAAAGGAAGACTTTCTTGCCCTCGTTTTCCTTCTTGAGGAAGTCGTAGAAGGACACTGCCCCGAGGGTGATGGCATCGCCAAAGAGGTTGGCGTGGCCCATGGGCCGAATGAGCTGGGGCTTCTCGGCGCTGCCGTCAGCCTCGGCCGCTTGGACCATGCGTTCAAAGATGTTTTGGTCCAAGCCCTTGCGAAAGGAGAGGGCGCTGAGGTTGCGAGACATGGGAGGTGGTGCGAGTATTACGACTGATTTTGCCGTTTCGTAGGAAAGAGTTTTCCGGCTGCCGCAGGTGACGAGGGTTACTTCACGGAGACCTTGATGCCCATGGACTTGTAGGCCTCAACCATTCCTTGGGCTATGGCGGCGCTCGGCCTCTCGCCGATGAGCAGGCCAAGGTGTTTGAAGGGGGCGCTTCCCGGGTCGGTGTCGGGTGGGGGAAAATCCCGTGGATATGAAAATCGGCCGCCTCCGAGCTGCTTGACCCTGGGGTCGGCAAAGAACTTGCGCATGGACTCGGCCTCGGCGGCGATTTGTTTCATGAAGGCGATGAACTGCGTGCCCTTGCCATCGCCGTCGAGATGACTGAAATAATACACCATGAGCTGCGCGCGGTGGTACATCCGGCGCATGGATGAGGCGTTGCTGCAGGCGTCGTTCCAGTCGGCGCGGTTCATCCTCAGCATGGCCTCCAGTTCATCAATGGAGGGGGCCCACTGCTCGCGTTTCTCCCAGCCATCAACCTCCCGTTTCATCGCAGCGCGGTGGTCATCGGCGCGGAAGGTTCCGGCCCGAAAGGGCAGCATCTCCACATATTCGGCCGTGCCTTCAATGACCCAGACTGGCAGAAAGGGTAGATACTCGTCCATCAGCTGATGGGTAATCTCATGGACCAGGGTTCCGCTGTCGTAGCCATCGTCCTTGAAGTAGGTTTTTCCGCGCTGCACCAGTCCAAGACTGGGAAAGGGAACCTTGAAGATTTTGTCGCCGCTGTTGTAGACCCCGCCGGAGAGCTCGGGGCCACCGTCGTTGATGTAGTCGGCACGGGTTTCGTAGAGCTTGGCAACAAAGCGCTCGCGGCCCTGAGGGGGGCGGCAAACCAGAGACCATGGCATGGCATTGATGAGCTGCCGAGTGGATTCAAAGGTGCGCGCCACCTCCTTCATCACGCTGCCAGCAAGCTTGGCCTGCGAGCTGAACTCAAAGGCCTCAGATTGGTAGATGAACTCGCGTTGGCCGGGATCTTCCTTCGCGACGGCGATCTCCACGGAGCGCTCACTGACCTTGATCACCCCTGGCCATGAAGCTGTGGAGGGGTTGCCCGCCGCTGGTGCGGGCTGTTGCCTGAGGAAGGCCTGGTCCCCCGAACTGAGTCTGGCGAGCGGGACTCTGGCCTCCGTGCCGTTGGCCAACCTCAACCGGACCTCCGTTCCATCAAGGCCGATCAACTCGGCATCGAGCTTGGTGCCTGTATTGCTCGTCCAGGTGCGGGCGCTGAGTGCGTTGCAAAGGCAGAGAAGTGCAGTGAGGGTAAGGGGGTGGCGCATGACACAAGGTGGTGGTCGAGTGGTGGCAGGCGCGCCCTCTGCCAGCTTAGGTTTCGGCGAGACCGCGGGCCATGACAACTTTGCCAGTTCGCACGGTCTCGACAATCTCAAACTTGCCCAGCAGGCGCTGTGCGGCGTCGAGTTTGTCGCTGTTGCCGGTGATCATGGCGATGAGACTGTCCTCCTGCAGGTCCACGGTCTTGCCACCGTAGTGCCCGATGATTTGCAGAATCTCGGTGCGTTCGGCAGGGCCCGCGGCAATCTTCACCAGGACCAGTTCCTTGGAGACTGCATCGCGATCGGTGTGCTCCATGCAGTGGATCACATCAATGAGCTTGTTGACCTGCAGGATGATTTGGCCCAACCCTGTGGTCTGACCGCTGATGCCGATGGTCATGCGGCTGAAGCGCGGGTCGCGGGTCTGGGATACGACCAACGACTCAATGTTGAAGCCGCGGCGGCTGAATACTGCGCAGATGCGCCCCAGCACTCCGGGCTGATTGTTGACCATCACACTGAGGGTGTGGATGTGCAGGATGTCCGCAGCAGGAGCGGGTTTTTTGTCGGTGGTGGCGTTGACGCGCTCAGACATGGAAGGGCAGGGATTGAGGGTGAAGGGATGCGGTCGGGATGGCAGTGAGCTCAGGTGGATCCCGTGGGTTTCTCCATCTTGTGTTTGGGGGCCTCGGTGAGCATGTCCTCAAGGGCGGCGCCGGCGGGGATCATCGGGAAGACATTCTCGTGTTTGATGCACTCCGCCTCGATGATGCAGGGGCCGTCGTTGTAGGCCAGGGCTTGGCTAAGCACGCGCTCAACATCGGCGGGGCGGCGGATGTGCCAGCCCTTGATGCCATAGGCCTCGCCGAGTTTGACGAAGTCTGGATTGCCGAGCAGGTCCACGCCGCTCTCGCGATTGTCGAAGAACAGCTCCTGCCACTGGCGCACCATGCCAAGGTAGCTGTTGTTGAGGATGAGAATCTTGATGGGCAGCTTGTGGATGGCAGCCGTGGCCAGTTCAAACAAGGTCATCTGGAAGCCGCCGTCGCCGGCAATGGCCACCACGGTCTTATTGGGCTGGGCAAACTGCGCTCCAATGGCGGCGGGGAAGCCGAAGCCCATCGTGCCTGCGCCACCAGAACTGATCCAATGGTAGCTGGCATCATTTTTGTAGAACTGGGCCGCCCACATTTGATGCTGCCCCACATCGGTGGTGACGATGGCCTTGCCTTGGGTGAGTTGGTAGAGCTCGTCAATGACCTGCTGCATGCGTAGCCCGCCTTGCTTTTTGTAGCTCAGGGGGTACTTGCGCTTGTATCCGTCGAGGTGAGCCAACCAGTCTTCCGTGGGCAGTTTGCCCACATGGGGAAGCAGGTCGCAGAGGGCAGCCTTGGCATCGCCGGTGATGGCCACATCCGTGCGCACCATCTTGCCGTGCTCAGCGGCGTCAATGTCAATGTGCACGATCTTGGCGTTGCGACCAAAGAGATGAGGCTTGCCAATGATGCGGTCGTCGAAGCGTGAACCGACATTGAAGATGAGGTCGGCCTCGCAGATGGCTTTGTTGGCGTAGGCGGTGCCGTGCATGCCAAGCATGCCAAGGGACAGTGGGTGAGTCTCAGGGAAAACGCCCTTGCCAAGCAGGGTGGTGGTCACGGGAATCTGGCAGGTCTCTGCCAAGGTGAGCAACTCCTTGTCGGCGCGGGCAATCATGGCGCCCTGACCAGCGAGGATTACCGGGCGCTTGGACTGGGCAATGAGTGCGGCGGCCTCATGAATGCGGCGAGAGTCAATGCGCAGAGCCACCTCAGGGTGATAGCCAGGCAGGTCCATGGGCTCGTCAAAGGTCCCTGTGAAGGGGCCCTGCGAGATGTCCTTGGGGATGTCAATGAGAACGGGGCCTGGGCGGCCGGTGGTGGCGATGTGATAAGCCTCGCGGGCGATGCGAGGCAGGGCATTGCTTTCCTTGACCAGGAAGTTGTGCTTCACCACGGGGCTGGTGATGTTGAAGATGTCAGCCTCCTGGAAGGCGTCCTTGCCCAGCATCCAAGTCACCTGCTGGCCGCAAAGCACAATCATGGGCACGCTGTCCATCTGCGCGGTCATGATGCCCGTGACCGTGTTGCCGGCGCCAGGGCCGGAGGTCACCAGCACCACGGCGGGCTTGCCAGTGGCACGGGCGTAGCCATCAGCCATGTGAACGGCACCCTGCTCATGGCGCACCAGCACGAACTTCATGTTGGTCTTCACGGTCTCCAGGGCGTCAAAGATTGGCAGCGCGGCGCCGCCGGAGTAGCCGAAGACATACTCGATACCGAGGTCATCGAGGGTTTTGATGAGGGCCTGTGCGCCGTCCATTTGGGGCTTGTTCATGAGAAGGGAGGTGAAAACTCGCTAAAAGAGCCTCATTTTTGCTCATCTGGGTGGTTGTTGCAAGTGAAAACGCCTTATTTTGGGTCTAATTTGGGTAAAATTCGGAGATCCGTATAAAGAAATAAGCCATAAAATGGCAAAGTTAGGGGTCCTTGCCTCTCTTGTTTTCTGAAAAACACTAAAAAGGGCAAAGGCGGGGGAATTCCCCTGCAGTCGGCGGGAAAAGCCGTTGGCCAGTGGCAATCTCTGGCGCGGATCCTCAGGCATGCCCGATTGATGGGATCGCAGGGTCTGCCGATCCGGCAATGACCGCCCAAGGCGCCGATCCCTCTAGCGCTGGCGGAGAGGCGGGCCGAGGGCCGGGAAGGCGAGGCTCGCTGCGGTTGCGTGGGCAGCGCTGAGCCAGGACAGGAAGGGTGCCAAGGCAAAAAAAGAGAGGCAAAGGGCCCAAGGAGCCCCGCCAAGAAGGCACGCGATGCAACGGCTTAGTTGCCGAGCAGCTCCCGCTGGCTTAGGACGCGGTGCCCTGAGGCCGCCAAAGCCTGTGCGCAGCGGGCACTGTCCTTGCAGTGCAGGGCGATCAGCGGCAGGCCACGGGGACGGATGAGGAGGTGATAGCAGAACTCGATGTTGAGCTCTGCTTGGTGCAGGCTTTCGAGAATGTCCTGCAGAGGGCCCAGCTCCTCCTGCAACTCGACGACAGCCACGGCGCACTCGGCGTGGGGAATGCCTCTCTCGATGAAAATGAGGCTCGCCGCTTCTGGGTCGCTGAGAATCAGTCGAACCAGAGTCATCTCTGTGCTGTCTTGCATGGAGAGACCGAGGATATCGATGTGGTGGTCGGCCAAGAGGCTACACAGTGCCCGCAGGGAACCCGTTCGGTTGTGCAGAAACACTGAGAGTTGGCGCAGCGCTGAAGCCTGGGCAAGGCCGGCAGGGCTGCCCTGAAGATTGCTGTCGTTTTGGTAGCTCATGGACGGGGATGGGGCGGTCAGCCCGCTGGACCAATGCCGCCGCGGCCCTCTTCGAGTTGAGTGACGCGGAGTGGAATGGTGGCAAGGCGTTTTTGATTGCAGGAGAGGTGCCACTGGATCAGGCCCGGCTTCTCAAAGCGGATGTTTTGCAGGTTGAGCACCACATTGCGGGTGAGAAAGGGCACGAAGCTCGATGGGAAGTGAACCTCCATCGCGGGTTGGAGGGTCAGGGGCTTGAGGACCTCGTTGCCCCCCTGATCAACGCAACTGATGGTGAAGACATGAGTGCCGGCGTCGGACGGCTCAAAGAGAATGCGCAGGGCCAAGGTGCAGAATGGGTGCACCACCGGAAACTGGCGGGCGCAGATCATGTCAAAGGCACCGAGAATGCAAAGCTTGCCCTGATAATCAGAAGCGGAATCGGCGAGGGTGGCAATCTGACAGTGCATGATCAATCGCGGCGAAAGAGACGGCGGAAGAAGCCCCCAAGGCTGCGAGAGCGATTCGAGTCGTTGAGGCTGGTTGGGGCCACGGGAATGGCGCTGGGAACTTCCTCCTCAACCGCGACTGCCTGTGGCAGGTCCTTGAGTGCGGTGATTAGCGGGTCATCGGGTTTTGCGCCCTCGTAGTATGCGGTGAAGACCTCTCGCACAACTGGTGCGGCAATGCCACCGCCGCTGACAGTCTCGCCAGGGCGGCCCTCGTAGAGCACGGAGTAGGCGAGAACGGGTTGTGAGGCTGGCAAAAAGCCGGTGAACCAAGCGAGGTTCTGGTCCTT
>JAURHS010000176.1 GCA_030833205.1 Prosthecobacter sp. | reverse complement strand
CGCGTCAGATCAATCACGCCCCGCGCTGGTGCTCGGTGGACCTGCGCGACGGCAATCAGGCCCTGGCTGTGCCGATGAATGTCTCGCAGAAGCTGGAGATGTTTGACGCCCTGGTGCGTTGTGGCTTCAAGGAGATCGAGGTGGGGTTTCCCTCGGCCTCGAACACGGAGTTTGGCTTCAATCGCCGATTGATTGAGGAAAATCGCGTGCCCAAGGATGTGACCATTCAGGTCTTGGTGCAGGCCCGTGAGGATTTGATTGAGCGCACCGTGCAGAGTCTTGAAGGCGCGCGGCGTGTGATCATCCACATGTACAACAGCACCTCACCGGCGCAGCGGAAGTATGTGTTTGGCAAATCCAAGCAGGAGATCATCGAGGTTGCCGTCAAGGGTGCGCAACTGATTGCCGATCGCATTGGCCGCCTTGAGCAGGGAGGGACTGAAGTCCTGCTGCAGTACAGCCCCGAGAGTTTTAGTGCCACCGAGGTGGAGTTTGCCCGCGAGATCAGCGAGGCGGTGATGGCGGTGTGGAAGCCCACGCCACAGAAGCCGATGATCTTGAATCTGCCTGACACCGTCGAGGTCTGCATGCCCAATGTCTATGCCGATCAGATCGAGTGGATCTGCAGCAATATTGCCAATCGCGAGAGCCTCATCATCTCGCTGCACACCCACAACGACCGCGGCACGGGAACGGCGGCCACCGAGCTTGGCTTGCTGGCCGGCGCCGATCGCGTGGAAGGCACCTTGTTTGGCAACGGCGAGCGCACGGGCAATCTGGACATCGTGCAGGTGGCGATGAACCTCTACATGCACGGCATCGAGCCCGGTCTGGATTTCAGCGACATGAACGGTCTGATTGCCATGTACGAGCGTTGCACCGGCATGACGGTGCCGCCGCGTCAGCCCTACGCTGGTGAGTTGGTCTTCACGGCCTTCAGCGGCAGTCATCAGGACGCCATCAAGAAGGGTTTGGCGGGGCAGTCCAAGGCTGGCGGGCTTTGGGATGTGCCCTACCTCACGATTGATCCGCGCGACATTGGCCGCGAGTACCGGGAGGTGATTCGCGTCAATTCACAAAGTGGCAAGGGCGGCGTGGCCTACCTGCTTGAGAGTGAGTTTGGCATCGAGTTGCCCAAGGACATGCAGCGCGAGTTTGGCCCAATCGCCAACGATTGGGTGGATGGCCTTGGCCGCGAGGTCAGCGGCTCCGAACTGCGTGACATGTTCTGGCGCGAGTACATCGAGCGGCATGAGCCCTTCAGCCTGCATCACTTCCATGCTGATGGGGTGGATGGCCAGTTCACCTGCCGCAGCAGTCTGATCAAGCAGGGCATTGAGATTGGTGTCACGGGCCGCGGCAACGGTCCCATCGCTGCCTTCGTGGACGCCCTGCATCGCGATGCTGGCGCCCCTGCCTTTGAGGTGCTTGCCTTCAGGGAGCAGTCGTTGAGTTCCGGCAATGAGGCCAGCGCACTGGCCTTCATTCAGATCCGCAGTGCCTCCGGCCGCAGCGTCTGGGGTGCGGGGGTGGACACCAACATTGAGCTGGCCTCGATCAAGGCGGTGCTCAGCGCCGTCAATCGCGCTTTGGCATGATCCCCTGCCGCCGTGATGGCGGCCAAAGTTCTCAACGCTTGGCAAGTCGCTTGAGCCAACGCTCGCGTTCCTTGCCGAGCAGTTCGGCGGGTCGGGTGGTGAGGTAGTCATAGCCCACCTTGTTGTGCGCTGCCATTTCACGGTAGGTCTTGTAGGCGATGCCGTCCTGCGCGCCGGGGAAGATCGCCTCGCCTGTTTTTAAATCGTAGAACCGCGCCCAGTACACCTCAGGGCTTGCCGCATCGGCAGCATAATCGGTTTTGCCCGCGCGGTTCTTGGTCTTGCGCAAGCCGTGGACCGCATGGGCCTGCAGCCACTGCAAACCGGCTTCGATGGCTTCGCGTACCTGGCTTGTTGTTGGGCCCTGCCGCATCAGGAATTTCAACAACTCGGCGCTCTCGCCGCCACTCAACGATGGCGGCTCCTTGAGTCGCGCCTTGGTGGGTTCAAGGCTCAAGGGATCGTGCTGTGCGCACCAAACCGTCAGTCTGCCTGCGATGCGCACCTGCATGGCCAGCAGGCAGTCCAAGCCACGCTGCTGGGCTTGGGCACAGCGCTGGCGCAGCGCCTCATCCACAAAGGAAAAGTCCGCATGCCTCTCTGTCACCATGGCCAAAACCTCGAGGGCATGAATCATGGCATTGTCGTTGAGGGTGATGGCCTCGTGGTAGCCAGCTTCAATGGGATAATTCTGCGGCCAGCCTCCGTTGGGGTACTGGGCTTCCAGAAGGTAATGGAGGCCGCGCAGGCAGGCTTGGCGACAGGCCTCATCGCCACGGTGGGTGGCCACGCCGGCAAGGAATTTGATCTGCTCGGTGCTGCTGCGGTTGTCCAAGGTGCCGCAGTAATGCCAGCCTTCACCGCTTTGGGAGGTCCAGTGCGTCCCGGCTTGGCGCGGGCCCTTGTTGTAATCAATGGCCTTTGACCAACCACCGCTTGGCGTCTGGTAGCTGATGATCGTCTTGGCCAGGGCAAGGCTCTGGGTCTTCTTGAAAAAGTCTGCAGGCGGCTTGCCATCGAGTTCGAACTCCGAGCGTTGGCCCGGAGCCGGACGCGGCTTTTCCAGACCAACGGCCATGCACTCCTGCGCCAGCAGACGGCGCTGATGGGCAAAGGCCTGCTGCGAACGCTCAAGGTGCCTCGTCCAAGCCTTAGCCTCGGCTTCGGGAAGCGCCTGAATGCGCTCTGGAGTCAGCAACTGGAAGGCCTCCTTGCTGCCTTCAGCGCTCAGCGTGACTGCCGCAAGGCAGGCCGTGATCAGGCTGAGGCGCAGGCCATGGTGAACAACAGACAAAAAGAAGGCAGTCATTGAGACCGATGAGTTTTGACGATCAGGAGGCTGAGCGTCAAGCCAAGCCCAGCGGGGGCGTTTCCTGCCCGCTCCCTGCGAGGGGCGCTTGTTGGGGGCTTGCCTGGCCTGTTTGGACGCGAACGGATTTGCAGGGGATTGGACCTGGCATGGCGCTTTGTGATGCGTAGAGTTGGAGTGTCCTTTTGATGCACCATGAACAGGAAGCTTTTTGCCGAAAAGATGCGACAAGCGCGATGGAGTGCGCCCTTGCCCGATCGCGAGCAGGCGCTGAGGCAATTCGCCGAGGTGGAGGCATTTTTGGCTCGACAGAGCTTGCGGCCGAATGTGAGGCCCTCAGGCGCTGAGCCGAGGATGAGGGATGCCTGAGGAGCTTTCCTGAATTGTCGCGCAAGCCCGATGCCTTTGGTCTTGAGCACGAGGTGTGGTTTCCGACGCCGGAGCAACTTGCTGGCCGGGTGATCAAGGCCACCTTTGGCAACGGTTTTGGACATTAGCCCGATGGCAGCGAGGCCAGGCCAGTGGGAGATCTGGAGCGTCTTTTTCTCTGCAATACGGAATTGGGCGATCAACTCACGCTGCTCGGTGTTGAAGAGTGCAGTCCAGGAGTCATTTGGGTGGTCACCACTCAGCCCGCCATTGAGGGTACTCCTGCGACGCAGGCCCAGGTCCTGCAGTTTTTCGAGGATTCCGGGTTTAGGCGGCGGCGTTGGGGGAGGAATCGGGTTTGGTATCGGCCGGAGGATTCCCTGATTGCCTCAGACACTCATGGCGGCAATGTGCTGTGCACGCGCGGCGGGGCCTTGGTGGCAATCGACGCGCCTTTGATGCGATGGACGGATTCGATGCGCCCTCTTGAGCTTCTTGATGAGGACTGGCGGATGCAGGAGGAGCCCTGCCTGTTGGTGTGTGGGGATTGAGATCTGACCCAAACTCAGGCCAGCAGGCCACGCAGGATGTGGCCATGCACATCGGTAAGGCGGCGATCGATGCCGTTGTTGCGGAAGGTCAATTGGGTATGATCCAAGCCCAGGAGATGCAGGAGTGTGGCGTGGATGTCGTAGACTTCAGTGGGGTTGCCGCGGTCCTGAGGTTTGTAGCCCCATTCATCGGAATGGCCGACGGTGACACCGCCCTTGATGCCGCCGCCACAGAGCCAGTTGGTGAACACAAAGGGGTTGTGGTCGCGCCCGCGCCCGCCCTGTGTGCTGGGCATGCGGCCAAATTCGGTGGTCCACAAAATGAGCGTGTCCTCCAGCATGCCGCGCTGCTTGAGGTCGGCGATCAGGGCGCTGGCGCCACGAGCCATGCCCCGGGCCAGTGGGCCGTGGTCTCTCTCGACATCCTCGTGGCTGTCCCAGTTGCGGCGAGGGAAGCCGTTGTCATTGCCACTCCAGATCTGCACAAAGCGAACCCCGCGTTCCAGAAGGCGGCGGGCAGTGAGGCATTTGCGCCCAAAGGCGTCGATTTCTTCGGCAGCGTTGATCTCGGCAGGCCAGCGGCTTCCCTCTGGGGCGAGGCCGTACATTCTCTTGATGAACTCAGGCTCCCTTGAGATGTCCAAGGCTTCTGGCGCGGCGAGTTGCATGCTGGCGGCCAGTTCGTAACTGCGGATGCGCGCCTCGAGTTTTGGGTCCTGCGGGTTGGCTGCGCGATGCAGTTCATTGAGTTGGCGCAGGACCTCGTGGCCCTGCTGCTGGCTGCTGCGGCTGAGGTAATGGCCGCGCTTGCCGGCGAAGAGGTCCACAATCGGAGTGTCGCTGCCGGGATGGATCATCGTGCCCTGATGCTGGGCGGGCAGAAAGGTGGCGTCCCAGTTTTTGGTGCCGTTGCTGGCCAGTCCCCGGTGATCGGGCAGCACCACAAAGGCGGGCAGGTTTTCATTGAGGCTGCCCAGTCCGTAGCTGACCCAACTGCCGGCGCTGGGGAAGCCCGGGCGATTGAAGCCAGTGGTTTGCAGCAGCGTGCCCTGGGAGTGTACGCCGGTTTTGCCCACGAGGTTGTGCACCCAGGCGATCTCATCAATGACGAGTCCAAGGTCGGCGACAACCTCGCTGAGGTGCTTGCCACTTTGGCCATGGGGTTTGAAGTCCCAGACCGGTTTTTTCCATGGGCCCAGGCCATTTTGAAAGGCTTCCACGGTCTCACCAAAATCGCTGGCCTGACCATGGCGTTTGATCAGCTGCGGCTTGTAGTCAAAGAGATCAATGTGGCTGGCAGCGCCGGCCATGAAGAGTTGCACAACGCGCTTGGCGCGTGGGCGATGATGTGCCGCCGGGGTTGGGTTGGATTGGGCTTGCAGCAGGCTGCTGAGCGCAAGGCCGCCAAGGCCGCCGCCGCTTTGCCAGAGCCAATCGCGCCGCGAGAGCGGACTTGCCAGGCCAGAGGAGTGAGGGAAGGCGGACATGGTCTTTAATCCACGAAGACGAATTCGTTGAGGTTGAGCAGCAGGCGGCAGGTGTTGGCGGCGCCGTGTTGTTGCAGGTAGGGCAGAAGGCTGGCGCGTTCAGCGGCAGTGGGCTCGCGCTGCAGGGCCACATGAAAGGCTTCGCGCAGTGCCATCTCATGAGAGGCAGGCAGGCGCTTGGCAAAGTGCTCAGCCATGGCCAGGCAGAGCGG
>JAURHS010000163.1 GCA_030833205.1 Prosthecobacter sp. | reverse complement strand
CGACAAACCCGTTGAACCCGCGGCGTTTGCATGAAGGTTGCCTGCCTCCCCAATCCCATGCCCTCCCTCGCCCTCCCCCGCCGTATCGCGCTTGCCGCCTTGCTTGCCGCCCTTCCCGCCTCGGCAAACGACTGGACCAACTGGCGAGGCCCCTTGCAAAACGGGGTCAGCCTTGAGCACTACAAGAACGCTGGGAAACTGGCCGAGAAACCAGCCTGGAGCTACCCGGCCCGCAGCCGTGGAGCGCCCGTGGTGGTGGACGGCAAGCTGGTCCTCTGGGGCTACAAGGGCGAGACCACGGACCTGATTGAACTCCTCACCGTCCTCGATGCCAAGACCGGTGCCAAGCTCTGGGAGGTCGAGATCCCTGACTATCTCAGCGACAGCATTTACAACCGGTACAGCATTGGCGCCCCGACCGTGGACCCGGAGACCAAGCGCATCTACTTGGTGAGCAACGCCGGTTTGTTCCTCTGCTACGAACTCGACGGCACCAAAGTCTTTGAGATGCCTCTCATGGAAGACCTCGGCCGCATGACCTTCCCCAACAGTCGTGTGGGAAGCCCCGTCATTGAAGGTGACCTCGTCCTCATTCACTTCATCTTCTCCAACTGGGGAGCAGACGGCCCGGCTGCCGATCGAGCCTATGGCTTCGACAAGAAGACTGGCGAATTGGTTTGGTGGACCCTGCCAGGCGTCAGTCCACCGGTGGACAGCAGCTTCTCCACCCCCGTGCTGGAGACCCGCGACGGCAAGCGCGTGGCCTACTTCACCACCGGCTGCGGCAACCTGGTCTGCATCAACGCCCGCAATGGCAAGTCCTACTGGCGCATGCCTCTGTGCAAAAACGGCATGAACCCCTCCGTGGTCCTCCACAAGGGCAAGGCCATTGCCATCCACGGTGACGAGAATGTGGACAACTCGGAAAAGGGCCGCCTCACCGCCGTCAAGCTTCCTGAGAAACTCACCGCCGCCGCCCCTGGCACGGACACCACGGTGCTGCCACCCACGGCCGAGGTCTGGCGCAACCCCATTGGCGCCACCAGCTCCTCTCCTGTCTTGGTGGGCGACACCCTCTACCAGCTCACCGACGGCGGCGAGCTCTACGCCATCGACGCCAACAGCGGCAAGGACCTCTGGAAGAAAAAACTCAGCAATGCCAACCTGCACTCCTCACCGCTCTTCGTGGACGGCTTGCTTTACTGCCCGATGATGGAGGGCAAGCTGGTGGTCGTGCGCCCCACGGACAAGGACGGCGAGATCGTCCAAGAGATCCAACTCAGTGGCAGCAACTCCGCGCAGTGCCTTGGTGCCCCCGTGGTCTGCGACGGCATGCTCTATGTCAGCACCACCGAGTCCTTCCACGCCTTTGCCATTCCCAACGAGGGCGTGATTGTGGACCCGGCACCACAGGCCGAGATCCCCACCGCAGGCAAGGCCGTGGCCCTGCAAATCATCCCTGCTGAAGTGGCCATGTTCCGCGGCGGCAAGCAGAGCTTCCGCATCCGCAGCGTGGACGCCAACGGCATGGTCGTCAGCCCCAAGGTGGAAGGCGTGAAGTGGGAGAGCTTCATCCCAGCCACCGCCAAGGTGAAGGCAACCCTCGACGCCAAGTTCAATGCTCAGGGCGAGCTTGAGGCCAAGGCCGATGCCAAGCCAAGCGCCGGAGCCTTCAAGGCGACCGCTGCGGACGGCACCTTTGGCACCATCCGCGGTCGCGTGCTCAAGGCCCTGCCGATCACCGAGGACTTTGAAGCCTACCAACTCACCGAGCAGTTTCCCGCCGATCAGGCCAACCCAGCCTATGCCTTCGCCTACCCGCCCCTGCCCTGGATTGGCGCCCGCTTTAAATTCCAAGTCATGGAAAAGGACGGCAACAAGGTCTTTGGCAAGAGCTTTGACCGCCTGCTGTTCCAGCGCGGCACGGTGTTTGTGGCCCCATCCACCCTCAGCAACTACACCATGCAGGCCGATGTGATGACTGATGGCAGCGCCCGCTCCAAGGCCGACATCGGCCTGATCAACCAGCGCTACCTCATCTGCCTGCGTGGCAACGCCAACAAACTGGAGATCAGCTCCAACCTCGAACGCCTCTCCCAGGCCGCCAGCTTCAAGGTCAGCGCCAACACCTGGTACACACTCAAGACCCGCGTTGACACCGCCGCCGACGGCAGCGGCGTGGTGCGCGGCAAGGTCTGGCCCAAGGGCCAGCCCGAGCCCGAGGCTTGGACCGTCGAGGCCAAGGTGCCACGCGCCCACAAGCAGGGCAGCCCAGGCATCTTTGGCTTCACGCCCATGAACCAAAAGCGCGTCTTCTTGGACAACCTCAGCATCACCGCCAACTAACCCCCACCGAGCCGCCAACGCAGAACCCTCCCCAAACCCAATGAAGCTCACCTCCTCACTCACCCTCCTTCTGGCTGCAGGCCTTTGCGGCTCAGTCCTCGGAGCCGATCTCGCCCAATGGGGCGGCGGCAACAGCCGCAACATGGTCTCCCCGGAAAAGGGCCTGCCCACCGACATCAATCCAGGCAGCAAGTACGGCCCGAAGGCAGCCCCCAAGATTGCCGGTCGCCTGCGCCCCAATGCCGAGGAAGCCAACAAGGGCCCTGGCGCAGAGGACATTGACATGAGCACCACCAAGAACTGCCTCTGGGTGGCCAAGCTTGGCTCGCAAACCTATGGCACGCCGATGATTGCCGGCGGCCAAGTCTATGTCGGCACCAACAACGAATCCCCGCGCAACGGCAAGCACATCGGCGACCGCGGTGTCGTCATGGTGTTTGACGAATACACTGGCGAGTTCAAGTGGCAGCTCGTCTCCCCCAAGATGGGTTCAGGCAAAGTCAACGACTGGGAATACCTTGGCATCTGCGCCAGCCCCACCATCGTCGGCGACAAGGCCTATGTGCCAGGCAACCGCTGCCAGATCATCTGCATGGATGTCAACGGCATGAGCAACGGCAACCAGGGCATGCAGGAAGAGGCCCAGTTCATGGCCGCCTTGGACAAGGACGGCAAGCCCCAACCCGTGGAAGCCGGCAAGACCGATGCCGACATCCTCTGGGTCTATGACATGTACAAAGAGCTGGGCGTGTTCCAGCACAACGCCACCGCAGGCTACCCCCTGATCGTGGACGGCAAACTCTTTGCCCCCACCTGCAACGGCGTGGACTGGACCCACACCAACATCCCCGCCCCCCAGGCCCCGAGCTTCATCATGCTCAACGCCGAGGACGGCAGCCTGCTTGGTGAAATGGACCATGTCGCCTCCGAGCGCGTGCTGCACTGCTCCTGGTCCAGCCCCACCTTGGCCGAGGTCAACGGCAAGAAGCAAATCATCTTCGGCGCTGGCGACGGCTGGGTCTACTCCATGGCCACCGAAACCGAGAAAAAGGAAGACTTCGACATCCTCAAGGAATTCTGGCGCTATGACGCCAATCCCCCGGAATACCGCAAGAACAGCGCCGGTGAGCCCATCAAGTATGTCGAGTACGACGGCCCCAGTGAAATCATCGGCACCACCGTTTACCATGATGGCCTCGTCTATGTGAACATTGGACAAGACCCCGAACACGGCGAAGGCGTCGGCTGCCTGAGCTGCATTGACCCCAACAAGAGCGGTGACCTCAGCGGCAAGGCCGTTTGGACCTTCAAGGACATCGAGCGCAGCATCTCCACCCCGGCCGTGAAGGACGGCCTCATCTACACCGCCGACTACACCGGCCGCGTGTTCTGCCTCGATGCCAAGACCGGCAAGCAATACTGGAAGTTCGACACCAAGGGCCACATCTGGGCCAGTCCGCTGGTGGCCGATGGCAAGGTGTGGATCGGCAACGAAGAGGGCGAACTCTTCGTGCTGGCCGAGGGCAAGGAGCTGAAGGAGATCAAGACCATTGAATTCCCCTCCCCGCTGCTCAGCAGCGTCGTGGCCGCCAATGGCTGCCTCTACATCACCACCCACACCCACCTCTACTGCTTCAAGCAAGACGCCAAGCCCGTGGCCAAATAAGCCCGGCTCCCCAAGCACCGTGGCAAGCACTGCCGCGCCTCACCCAGGGGCGCGGCAGTTTTGTTTTGGCCAAGCGCCGCCGCCCAGCCCCAACCAGAGCCCAGGCAGCACGGGCCGAGGGCCGGTGGCGCCATCGCAGCATGCCGATGCCCCCATGATCACCGCAGCGGCCCCGCTGGAGTTGAAGACATTCTCACCCTGATCCGAGAACCGCCCAAGGCGCAGCATCCGCAATTCAGGGCGCTGCGGCAGGAGCGCCTTTGACGCCGCCTGCCCTTACCACTTCAAACACAGCCCGCAGCACTCAAGCACTCAGGGGCGAGCTGCGGCGGCTGCCGCGGTCGTCGCGGAAGAAGGACTCCATGCGGCCGCGCAGGTCGGCGTAGAAGGCTGCGGCCATGTCCTCAAGCATGGCAGCAGAAACTGCGCTGCCGGCTCCAGTCTCCAGGCGCTCACGCTCCAACTTCATGCGCTCCTGGAAGGCCTGCTCAAGTTCCATCAAATGCTCCAGGAAGGCCTTGGCCGCGCGGCTGCGGTCCACGCCCTCGATGAGGGCGCGTTCCAGGGGTCGGCTTTGGGTCAGGTTGAGGAAGGGCGAGTCCTGCAACTGCTTCATGTAACGGTCCATGCCCTGCAAGAACACCGTGCGCTCCTTGCTGAACTTCACCTCATCCACATCCTGCAGGCAGTCATAGGGCCCGGGCTTGGAGAAGAACTTCACAACCAGGGGGATGGTGTCCACCAGCATGAAGAGCAGCCCCAAAATGATGTAGGCAGTCAGGGCGAAGTGCCCGCCCTGCGCCCCGCGCAGGAATAAGGCATGCAGGGCCAAAGTCTGGGTGAGAATGTCGCGCCGGGGCTGCTGCGCAATCTTGTCCACCTGCGCAGCCTCATCCGCGCTCTGGCGCTGAAGATCCAGTTGCAGGCTCTTCTTTTGCTCAAGCAGGGAATCAATCTGCGCGCGCAGGGTTTCACGCAGGCTGTTCTGCTGCAGCACAAAGGCATCGGCCTGCTGCTGCTGCACCTGCTGGCGAAGTTTCTCGACCCGGGCCTGCTCATCGCGGGCCTTGGCCGCCACCTCGGCGGCGCGGGCTTCCAGGGCTGCCACCACCCCATCCTCCGTGGCCTTGATCTCAGCCAGAACCTGCGTGCGACTGCGCGTGAGGGAACTCAGCAAGCCATTGAGGCGGTTGGACTCCGCACGGCGCCAGGCCAATTGATCATCCTGAATGCTGCGCGCCCGCGGCCCCAGGCCCACGATGCCGCTGCGCTGGCCGTTGAGCTCGCGCTCAAACTCCGACTGCCAGAAGTTCAATTCACCCGCCAGCTTCTGCGCGGCCTCCGTGGTCTTGGCCAACTCCTTCTCGACGCTCTCCAACCGCAGCTTCGCGGGAGCCACGGCATCGGCCAACTTGGCCTCGCGCTCTGCCTTGGCCTTGCGCTCGTCCTCCGTGAGCGGACGCTCAATGGGCTTGCCATTGGCATCCAGGAACTGCGCCTGAAAGGTCGCATCCCAATCCTTGCGTCGCAGGGCCACCGACTCATCCACCGCCTTCATCTTGCCCTCGATCAACTCGCGGGTTTTCAAACCCTCGTTGCGCACGGCCTGCATCTCCACCTCGCGGTTGCGCTCAATCTCTGCGCCAATGGTGTCGCGGAACAACAGCAGGGTCAGCGGATGCGAGATCGTGGCGCCCATCAAGGCCGCCACCGCCACACGCAGCGCGAACTGGCAAAGCTTGCGCCACCAGGCCTGATGGGCCCGATAAGTGGCCAGCAGGGCACGGTCCACTGCCAGGATGATGCAGGCCCAAACCGCGGAGACGACGGCGATGACCGGCCAACTGCTGTTGAGCGTGCTCAGCGCATAGGCACAGGACATCGCGGCAAAACTGCAAGGCACCAGCACCGTGGCCCCAAAGGCCACATACTTGCGACGCTCCCAGGCCGGGCAGGCCTGCAACTGCTCCCAACTGGCCCCGGAGAGCCAGATAAACGCCCGCTCCAACGATTCAGCCAAGTTCATGGGGCAGAGCATTGAGCCGCAGCCACGGCCTTGTCAATGCGGGCTGAGGCCGATCTTCAAAGGCCTTGCCCCCTGAGACTGCCGAGGGGCAATTCTCAAGCCTGTAAGCTTTTGTTGTTCATTTGAGGCCAACAGCACTTGCAGGCTTGGTGCCCGGGGAGCTTCTTGCCGGTTGCCTTGAACTCGCACCTCCGCCTCTTCATTGCCATTGGTTTCAGCCTGGCCTTCAACACTCCAGGCCGGGCGCAACTCGATTACCGCGGCGGCCTGCTCAGGCAGGATTTTAACAGCCTACCCCGCGAGGCCGATCCAAACCTCAGCGACCTGCTGCAGGCCAATGCCAAGGGCCCAGTGGATCTTGGGACCTCACCGCCCTTTGACCTTGGCTGCAGCGGCTGGTCAATCTATGCCCGAGTGGGCAGCCCCCTTTCGCTCAAGGTTGGCAACGGCAGCTTGGGCACTCCGGCCGCCTACAGTTTCGGCCAAACTTCATCCATGGACCGAGCCTTGGGCAGCCTTGCCGGAAGCGCCATGGCGGCCAACTTCGGCCTGCACCTGAAAAACAGCACCGGGCGCAGCATCAGCAGTTTCACCCTGGTCTACACTCAGGAGCAGTGG
>JAURHS010000144.1 GCA_030833205.1 Prosthecobacter sp. | reverse complement strand
GGCGGAGGAGGCGGAGGAGGCGGAGGAGGCGGGGGCGCCACCAACCCAAGCCACTTTCTCGTCTGGCAGTTTCTTGAGCGCGGCGCCCAATGCATCAATGGCCCCATAAGCCGAGGCAACTCTTCTTGGAGCTACGCACCAGGCGAGGTCCCTACCCATCCCAACAGAGCCATCACCAGCATTGGCCTCGGACCGGAGAATCCCCCTGAAGGCGTTCGCGGTGCTTGGAGCGTCGGCCACCCCACGCGCCTCGACCTCACGGTCAAACGGCAAGTCTCGCCCTCCTTCACTTTCTCCTTCGATGGTGGAGGCACTTGGCGAGAGGTTTCCGCAGAGAGCGTCAAGGATGTCATGGACCGCTTTGGAGTCACCTCCTATCGAGTCAACTGGAGTTGGCCGAACGACTGCAGAGGCACCTGCGCAGTGGATGCTGCCAATGCTTTCCTTCTCGACTATGGTGAGTTCAGCAATCAGGTCACGGTTGCAGGCTTGCAGACCACCAGACCGTTCTTTTCGTCCTCACAGCAAGGCTACTTCTCCACCGCCACCCAAACGCGAGTTCGTCTCGTCGCCGTCAGTCAACTCAGCGCTGCTGGCATCTACACCCTCGCCCCGCTGCCCGCAGGCCGCAGGGTCACCGTGGTGCCCTTCATCCATGAATCCAACTCCTCCCGCCGCACCCCAGTCCTGAGCACCCTGGAACCCATCGAGCTGGTGATCCCCGAGGGCTCGGCATTTAGCCAGGTCCTCGACAGCGACCCGTTTTACCGCCCAGCCTCCGATGGCGGATCCACCCGCGGCGAGCTCATCAGGGTGGAGGTAAAGGTCGTTGACCGGGATGACCCGACGAGAACCTGGGATACTGGTCCTGTCACTTCTGGGCCGCTTGCTTACACAAGCCCTATCATCTTGGAGGTTTCGGATGTAAAGAACGGTGACCTCATCAGTTGGAGTGTGCCAGGACTTAGCGGCGGTTCGTTCCAGTGGTGGGCGACTGGCCCCAGCGGCTCCCGCAAAGATGCTCCATCAAGTGTGACCGGCAACGAATGGAAGCTTGAAGACCCGCTCGACTGGCTGCCGGGAAATTGGCGCATTCATTGCCGCTACACGCCATCAGGCGGTGCGGCCACCGAGTTCGATTTCGAACAGAAGCTTGGCTATCGAAGCCCTCACATCACGGTGATTGGGTGGATAAATGGGAATGAGATTATTCTGCCAGACGGTTCCTCGCCCGTAGACATTCTAGCTGTGAATGTCTTTGGGCAGTTGCAGCAAGTTCAAAGCAGCGAATCAATTGCGACCATCATGGGGTCCGCCGTTTCAAGGCTCCCATTCATGGGGGCTCTTGCCAATGATGGAGTGTTTCTCGGGGCGACTGGTGGCTACCCTCGATACAAAGTCGCTCCACTGACGCCAGACCCTGCTCGGCGCTACATTGATTCACATCTAATCAAGTTCTCAACAAACACAGAACCGCCGTCAGATTTTACGGTAGGATGGCCTGGTTCCGCAAATCGGAAAATGGTCGACCTCTCAGCCTTGCGCGCTTTCAAAGGCCAAACAAATTTGTTTCGAGCATTCCATCAATTCCAAGTGAAGTTTGAGCTGGATGAGTCTGGTAAAATCAAGGGGGAAGTTGTTTGTTTGGTGCCGACCGGTGACACAACTGAAGTTGGAGTCACTCCCACCGAAGTCGGAGATCTCCTCGCCGAAATTGGGCCTTTGAACAATATGGTCATCAAGGATGGTCAATCACTTCAGATCAATCCAAAAAATGGGCTCACTTTGACAGCAAAACTTCCGAACGATGTTGCTCAAATCAATCAAGGTAGGATTGGGACAAATGGCCCTATGAGCGGAGGTCATCTGAGCAAAAAGTTAAACAATCTTGTGGTTCCGTGGATTTGGTCGATGATTACATTTAGCAGCAGCGATGCTAGCGCGGGAAGCACACAGGTTCCGCAGCACGAGATTTTTCCTTCCTACCATGTGTTGTACAATGGCCGTCGCATTGACTCACTAACACACCACATAAGCTCAGAGGAAATCGAAGAGTTCATTCAATTGGGAGAGGCACCATGAGAAAAAACCACATCACGCTAGTGGCGTCATTGTTGATCGTGCTCACTCTAATGGCTCTGATCTGGCGAGAGACTGGCGCAAGGCTGGATTCACCAAAAGCCGCAGAGATGCGACCACTTCATCAGTCCCGGAAAAGCGGTGTCACCAGTGTCGGTATTCTTCGCTACAAGCCTCAAATGAACCCGGCTTACTCAAAAGAGGCTGCCAATGCATACTATGCACGACGCGAAAGCCTCATCAGGAGCTTCCATGGCAACGATCTCATCGATAAGGTGATGGAGAATTTAAAATCTGGAGCGAATTTATTGCGCTGGATTAGCATGGCGCAGAGGCAGGAGATGGTTAATGCGCTGCCGCTGATTGTGGAGATGCTGAATCATCAAGACGAAGGAATACAACGCGTCGCTGCTAAGGTTTTGTGCTGGTTCGGGGACAAGCGAGGCTTTGATTTTGTGATGAGCAAAATGGAGGGAGCCGAGTCGGTGAAATGGTGGGCAATCTTTCAGAAGGATTTTGCAGGCCAGAATCCCAAGGAATATCTGCCAAGAATCAAAGCGCTATTGGCCAGCAAGGCCAAAAGTAGAGTTGAAGCTTATGTCATCGCAGAGGTGCTCGCACAGCTTGGTGATGCTGGTTCAGCCAAGTATCTTCTCCCGGTGATCGAGCGAGAGCCTCACATGTCCGTCAATACCATCCTGATGCTTGCCAATGTCCGTGACCCGAGGGTCACGACGCTCATGCAGAAGCTCTCGAAAGAAGGCGGCATTGGCGTTGTGAAGCACGCAGCGGATGTTGTGCTTGCCAAGCAGGGCGATGTGACCGCTCAACAAAGGCTCGTCGAAGCGGCCAAGCGAGTATCAGGCTTGCCGCAGCCTCAGAATGCAGACGGCACTGATAAGCCTGGCTTGAAGCCCAAGGTTTTCGGTGAGGAAACGCCCGCCTGGGATGGCAATGCGGTCTTTGCGCTGGAACACGGGATGGAGGTTGTTGATCCTGCGCAAGCAGTGCCAGTGCTTCGAGACATTGCCATCCACGCAGACAATGTTCGCTTTAGCAGAACGGCCATCGAACTGCTGGCGAAGATCGGCGACGAAGCGGCGCGAAATGCTCTCTGGGAAGTGGCTCGCTCAGTGCAGGCAAAGAAACGAACCTTTGAGGACACCTTGTTCACTCCAACGGCCAAAGCGTTGACCCTGTTCAGCGATGAAACCTCAACCTCACTCGCCACCGTGATGTTCAGTGGTGACAAACACGGCATGGAAGTCTCTCAGTTCCTCGCCGAGACAAGGGGGTGGGATGGCCTGTTCAAGCTTGGTCTGTTTTACTGAGCAATCCCCAACTCCAGCGCTTCGCAGGGCTTGCGGCTCCGCTCTTTGCCCACCACTGACAAGCCCCGCCCGCTACCCCCGCCGCCGCAAGGAACAGTGCTCTTGATCGTCGCAGCTCCGCGCCCGCTGGAGCCCACGCCCGAGAGGACCTGAACCAACCAGCCCCACAATCAGCCACCACTACCGCCAGGAACCCTTTTCAGGCATCGGCGAGGCCTTCACCCTGGACTCCGCCCCCAAAACAATCAGCGACCCTGTCGCAACCCTCAACTCCCAGCCAAATCCACTCCACCTTCGCTCAGTCGTCCTCCCCAACAAATCCTGCACCATCGCCAGCGCAGCCATGCACCTGAATAAAACCACGGCACCCCGCACCTCGCAAGCGCTTGACTCGGGCGCGCGCTGCCAAGGCGAGTTCATCATCTGCTGGGACCCCAACTGCTTTTTGCCCATGGACGAAGCCAAACGCCAATCCTGGCTCAAACGCACCACCCTCACATCCACACCACCCACACCACCCACACTACCCACACTACCCACACCACCCACCTGCATCGCTCTCGGGGTGAGCCTGCTCGCGATCGAGGAGGTCGAGTTGTCGCCGAAGCTCCGCGATGTAGACCATCAAGAAATCGCTGGTTGAGAAGTCCTCAAAAAGTTCCCGGAAAGCAACTCGATGGTCGAGGAGGCTGCGAACACCAATCGCATTGCCCAACGCGAAATGAAGGTGAAGGTTGGATCGGCTTTGAAGGATGAAGAGATCGCATGGGCAATGGACGCAGGGTTCACCCCTGAAGGACAAAGTCAGCCAAGCATCATCAAGGCTGTGGTGATCATTGTCGTGGGGATTCTGGCGGTATCTGGTCTGCTGTGGTTGCTCGGCTGGGACCGGAGTTGATCGGTCTGCGAGGCTGCGGGAACCAACTTCACCTCCCGGCAACGGCTTGGGCCTTGTCAGCCGTTGGCGGTTCAAAGCCTGGCTGGAAGGTTGGTCTTTTGATGACTTTGGATTCGTTCTGGCCCTGTGAAAGCTCGGGCGAGGGTTGCGAGTCTGCCTGTCGGGTTGGTTTGCCGTCCGGGGTGGCGTGAGGCTTGTGGGGGGTGCCTTTGATGATCCTTGCCGGTGGGGGCTGGTTGGCTTTGAGGGTTGCCAAGGGGCGGGGGAGCGGGCAGGATTGGTTCATGCTCTTTGTGCCGCTTCTGTTGTTGGCGATTGGTCTGGGGGTTTGCTCCTGGGCGTCGCGGCGTTTTGAAGCGGCCTGGGCTGAGGGCTCGGCGCTGCGTGTTCCCACTGCGCACACGGCTGCCGAGGTGGCACGGTTGTTTCTCAATTTCATCGGTGAATCCGAGGTGGAGATCCGGCAGCGGTCTGGTTTGAGCAGTAATTTTTATGATCCTGCCCGGCGCTGTCTGTTCCTGGAAGCCGAGGTCGCTGAGTCCACGCACATGGCCGGCTGGGCCCTGGCCTTGCATGAGGCTGGTCATGCGGCGGCGAAGGATCCGGAGAGCCTGGCGCAGGGCAAATGGCGCCGCTGGGTGATTCGCCTCAATCGCCTGGGCCCGACCTTGATTGCCGTGCTTGCCTTGATGGCGCTGGTGTTGCTGCGAATGCCAGGGCGCCTGGCGATGATGGGCTGGTTGTTGGGTTGTGTGGCCCTGATGCTTTTGCATGTGGGCACGCTGGGTTTGGAGTTTGCGGCCAATCGGGCCTTGGAGCCTTTTTTGGAGAAGCATCTGCAGCGCTACCCACGGGCCTTGGAAAAGTTGCAGCAACACCTCAGTGCCTGTGCGACGCGTGAGTTGGCCGACCCGATGCGCTCGCCGCGCTTTTTCATCAGTCGGGCTTAGGCTTCGGCAGGCGACGAGAGCCCGCCTGCAGTGAGGGATTGGCGGTGGGGTCAGGGCGCGGCGTGGTGCAGCCAGCACTTCATGCCTGCGTAGATGCCTTCGGCGAGTTGCTCGTAGCCCTTGGTGTTGGGGTGCACGCCGTTGTTGTCGGGGTAGCCGGCGACGGGATCAAGGCCAAGGCCGGCAGGCCAGAGCCGCAGTTGCGGGCCTTGGCGCGGGCCGAGGCGTTCGATCATTCGTTCGACGAGGCGATGTTGGATGCGGCGCCAGCCCCAGCGGGTGTAGCGGTCTTGGTAGTTGGCGGTAAAGCCGCTTTGACGGGCATTGGGTGGCGGGGTCAGGACGACGGCAAGGGTGGCCTTTGGGGCAGCCTTGGCCATGGCGGCAAGCAGGCGGTCGGCTTGGTCCAGGCAGGCATTGATGATCGGTTCGGGTGCGTCGGGTTTGGCGCCGAAGCAGTCGTTGATGCCGAGCATGAAGATCACCAAATCAGGGGGCTGACCCGCGGCGTGTTGGTCAAAGTAGCGTTGCAGGTCGAGTTGACCGCCCTTGCCTTCAGGCTTGGCGAAGACAAAGGGGCTGGTGGCGCGGCGGGCCACAGGGCCCGCGGCCACGGAGTCGCCCTTGGGGTCGTAGCGTTCGAGGAAATCCTGCCAGCGCCAACCGCCGTAACCTTCATGACGAACTTCTGGCAGGGCGGATGCTGGTTGATGCGAGCCGATGAGGTAGAGGGCGGGGTTGCCCTTGGGTTGGCAGAGTTTGAAGAGGTGGTTGGGGTGGGCAGAGGCGTGAGTCAGGCTGTCGCCGATCATCAGCGTGCGCAGGACCCGCTCCCGTCCACTGGACTTGGGTGCGGTGTGAATGGTGCAGGTGGCCTTGGCCAGCACTTGGCCCTCGGAGCCCAGGGCGCTGACTTGAAGTTGGCTGTTGCCTGCGCGCGGTTGCTGCCAGACCCAGGATTGCTTGCCGGCCTGGCCGCCGGGGGCGTGCTCAAAGCGCAGGGTGTAGGTGCCGACCTGTTCCTGCAAAACCAGATGGTCGTAAAACAGGCGCAGTGGCAGGCCCTCCACGGCGTAAAGCTGGGCGGGCAGCAGCAGGCGTGGGTTGGTTGCCGCCTTGGTTCCGCGGGTTGCCTGCGGCCCCCCTGCGTCGGGCCCCGTGGGAGCCGCGCTCATCCATGGACCACTGATGCCAAGCCACAGGGCCAGGAGGAGGGGGCAAGAGGGCTGCATGGCAGGTTGAAGAGTTTGCAGGTGATGATGGTGCCCAACTCAAGCGCCGGCCTTCAGGGCCCAGGGCCCCTGCATCGGGCGCATGAGCATGGCGTTGGCTGCATCGTTGTTGGTGAAGCGTTCGGTCTTGGGGTCGAACTGCAGTTCGCCGCCGATCTTGGCGGCGATCGCGCCCATGTGGCAGATGATGGCGGCACGCTGGGCAATCTCGGCGGGCGCGGCAGTGGGGCCACGGCTTTGCACCGCGTCGATGAAGTTGCGGTGGTGGTGACGCGACACCATGAGTTTGACTCCATCGGGGCGGCTGCGCACCAGTTCCATGTCGCTGGCCTTGAGGACTTCGCTCTCGGTGAAGATCCAGCCCTCGCTGCCGATGAAACGCGTGCCGTAGGCGTTGCGATCTTCGGTGCTCTCCATGATCATGCGCACGCCATTGGCGTAGGTGTACTCCAGGGCAAATTGCTCAGGGGCGTCGTAGAGGCTGCCGCTGCGGCGGCCGATGCCGCGGGCGCTGACCTTCACCGGAGTGGTGCCGTCCATGCCTGCGCCCCATTGCGCGACATCCACGAAGTGGGCGCCCCAGTCGGTGATGTATCCGGGGGCATAGTCGTCAATCCAGCGGAAGTTGAAGTGGCAGCGCGCCTCTGTGTAGGGGCGCGGGGCGGTGTTGCCCATCCACATCTCGTAGTTGAGGTGCGCGGGCACGGGCTGCGCTTGTTCCAAACCGCTGAAGCCACCGCGAATGGCGAACTTGCCTGGCACTCCGACGCGGATTTCCTTGAGCTGGCCAATGCGCCCACTTTGCACCGCCTCACAGGCCATGCGCACCTTCATGCCTGAGCGCCGCCAGGTGCCGCACTGCAGCACGCGCTGATGCTTGGCCACGGCGTCGCAGATGGCGCGGCCCTCGCCAATGCTGGCTCCAAGGGGCTTCTCGCTGTAGAGGTCCTTGCCGGCTTGCGCGGCGGCCACGGCAATGGCGGCGTGCCAATGGTCAGGGGTGGCGTTCATCACCGCATCCACATCGCTGCGAGCCAGCACTTCGCGGAAGTCGCCGTAGAGATCGCCTCCACTGAGCTTGGCCAACTCGCCCGCGCGTTCCAAGTGCCTGCGGTCGGCATCGCAAAGGGCCACCACCTGCACGCGTTCATCGGCCAGAAAGGCCCGCAGATTGCTGGTGCCTTGACCGCCCACACCAATGCAGGCCAGGCGGATTTTGCTGTTGGGGGCTACGGCTCCTGCCCGGCCCAAGACCGAGGCGGAGAGGATCATGGGGGCGGCACCTTGCAGCCAGCGGCGACGGGAGAGCTTGTTCATGCTGCAAACCAACGCGTTCGGGGGCGCGGTTCCATCAAGGCCGCGAGGGTTTGCGATCCGCAGTTGACGCCTGCATTTTTGAGCGTCAAGAGTCGCGGCCCGGGCGTTAAGCCTAGGCGATTGCCGCCCGCCTTCTGCTGCGGGGACGCGCCATCCCTCATCCACCCTCAAGCCATCTCACTCCCCTTATGCAATCCCCCGCTACCGTCTCCGTCGGCGCCCAAGTGCCCGCCTTTGAAATGACCACCTACGACCCGGCCGCCAAGGACTTTGGCAAGTTTTCCTTGGAGCAGGCTCAGGCCGCGGGAAAATGGACGGTCTTGGTGTTTTACCCAGCCGACTTCACCTTCGTCTGCCCCACCGAGTTGGCTGACCTGGCCGAGGTGCACGCCGATCTGGTCAAGCTCGGGGTCGAGGTGGTGGCCGTCTCCACGGACACCCAGTTTGCCCACTTGATGTGGTGCCAGACCGAAGGCCTGATGAAGGATGTGCGCTACGCCCTTGGCGCCGATCCCACCGGCAAGGTCAGTCGTCTGTTTGGTGTGTATGACGAGGCCACGGGCCTGGCGCTGCGCGGCACCTTTGTCATCAGCCCTCAGGGCAAGCTGGTCTCCAGCGAGGTCAACTTCTACAATGTCGGCCGCAACGCCGCTGAGTTGTTGCGCAAGATGCAGGCCAATGTC
>JAURHS010000117.1 GCA_030833205.1 Prosthecobacter sp. | reverse complement strand
CATTGCCGCAGGCCTCGATGAGAGGCTCGAGGCCATGGACCATGGCCTCGGGAAATGCCGATTGAATGGGTTCCTGAAAGCTGCTGGCAATGGACTCGGGCCAGCGCAAGCGACTGAGATGAGTTCGCAGGGTTTCTTCGAGAATTTGAGGACTCCATCTCCGCAGGTGCAGCCTGGGTTTTTCGGCCAAACGCAGCAGCAAATCGGCAACCGGATGATTGGCCAGCACGCTGGCATCCAACACCAGCGCAAAATCGGCTCTCATGCAGGCGCGGTCCCCTCAGGGCTTTCGGAGGCGTAGAGCCCCGCACTGATGACGCGATCCTTGAGGCAATCGAGGGTTTCCCGGCGCCGCACATCGCGGCTGCGCTCGTAATCGAGGATGTCCTTGAAGGAGACCCGGCGATGCGAGCCGACGCGCCGGAACGGGATCTCACCCTTCTCGAGCAGGTTGACCAGGAACTGTCTGGAGACGCCGAGGTAGTTGGCTGCGGCCTGCGTGGTGAAGAGCTCGTCTTCGGGCAGGATGACCACCGCCTTGCGCTCCGACATGAGCTGCACCACGCGCACCAAGTGATCAAAGAGCAGCTTGGGAATCTCGGCCTGATTGCCCTTGCTGTCCGTCAAGAGGATGTGGCCGGGATTGGCAAACAGACGGCTGAGAGGCTCGAGCTCCTCGGGGCGCAGAAGTGAGGGGTCGAGACGATTGCTGCCAGTGGTCAACATCAGCTTGGGGATGGGGATGGGTTGGGAATCAGGGGGAAGGCCTCGGGGCAGGCAGCGGGGAAACCGTCTGCGCGCCCACCGAAAACCACGCAACAAATAATCGCTACAAAAGCTACAAACACCACATCCGAAATGATAAAAACGATGAAAATCCAGAGAATGAGGTCTCGAAAAAAAACACAGGATGATTCATGAGGATCTGAAAATCAAAGGGTTGAGTTTTAAGATGGAACGGTCTTGACCCCGTTGACTGCTCAAGAGAGTTCCCCCTTTCACTCAAAGCAGTTCAAATGAAATGCGATGGTGAGAGGGCCGGATTTTCTCAAAGTTGAGAATGCCCTTGGTCGAGCGGTTTAAGACTTGCCCAGCGCTTGAGCAGCACCTTCCCTTGGCCTGATCATGAACCCCAATCGTCGCCATTTTCTCAACCGCGGACTGCTCGGCCTGGGGCTGGGCGGCCCAGCGATCAGCCCACCGGGGCTCTCGTCCGCCGAGGCCGCTGCCGACAAGCCCGGCCTGTTCACGGAGCCGGCCCGCGAACTGCCCTTGGTCGAGGACTGCGATGTCATCGTCTGCGGTGCAGGGCCAGCCGGCATTGCAGCGGCGCTGACCGCTGCGCGCTGCGGGGCAAGGGTGCGGCTGTTCGAGTGGCGCGGTTGCCTGGGTGGTGTGTGGACTGCGGGCTTGTTGGGCTATCTGCTGGACTTCGACAAGCCGGGGCTCAATCAGGAAATCATGCGCGAGCTTTCAGCGCGTGGCCTGCGCCGCGGCGAGAGCCGCAGCAGCGTGCTCTACGATCCCGAGGGGATGAAGCTGATGCTCGAGGACATGCTCGGCAAGGCCGGGGTGAAGTTCCAACTCCACACCCGCGTTGCGGCAGCGCACCGCGAGGGCAGAAGGCTGCGCACCTTGATTACGGAGTCCAAATCCGGACGCCAAGCCTGGCGCGCGGCCGCAATCGTGGATTGCACCGGCGACGGTGATGTGGGCGCCCTTGCCGGTTGCAGCTTTGAATACGGGCAAGGCGATGCCTGCCCCTGTCAGCCGATGTCACTCAATGCGCTGATGGTCTGCCGCGATGCCGCAGCACTGCAGCCCTTTCTGCATGGTGCCGATCCCAGCAAGGCCGATGGCCGCGCCAAGGATGCCCTGCTGGCGGAGATCAAGCGCAGCGGACACTTCCCCTCGTACTCCAAGCCCACGCTGTGGGCGCTGCGCGACAATCTGCTGCTGATGATGAGCAATCATCAATACGGCACGCCCTGCTTTGATGCGGAGAAAATCACTGCCGCCACGGTGCAGGCCCGCGCGGAGATGCACCGCATCGTCGATGGCCTGCGCAAACTTGGCGGTCCTTGGGAGGGGCTGCAGATTGCGGCCACGGCCGAGCAGATCGGGGTGCGCGATGGGCGCCGCATCGCTGGGCGGGCGCGCGTGGTGGCTGAAGATGTGGCCAAGGGGAACAGGCAGGAGGATGCCGTGGTGCGTGCCACCTTCAGCGTGGACATCCATGCCCTGAGTGCCGAGGCCAATCACAAGGCTGCCTACAGCAACGCAGGCATCAAGACCAAGCCCTACGACATTGCCTTGCGCAGTCTGCTGGCACGCGATGTTGACGGCCTGATGATGGCTGGGCGCTGCATCAGCGGCGACTTCATCGCCCATGCCAGTTACCGGGTCACCGGCAATGCGGTGGCCATGGGCGAGGCGGCGGGAGTGACCAGTGCCCTGGCGGCCGAGCAACGCGCCCTGCCACATGAAATTCCCTGGCCAAAGAGCCTGGAAAAACTCAAAGCCATCGGCCAGCGCGCGTAATCCTTTGGCATGTCAGTCCACGCTTCGCTGCCTCCGGTTCTCAAGGCCTTTGATTTGACGGGCCGCCGCGCCCTGATCACAGGCGGCAGCCGCGGCCTTGGTCTTGAAATGGCCAGGGCCTTGGGGCAGGCCGGGGCGCAACTGCTCATCGCCGGTTCCCAACAGCTCAGCGTGGATGAGGCGCTAAGCACCCTGCATGCCGAGGGCATCGAGGCTGAAGGCCTGCAGGCTGACCTCAGTCAACCGGCGCAGGCCGAGGCGCTGGGTGCCGCAGTGTTGGCACAGGGCAGGCCCGTGGACATCCTGATCAACAATGTCGGCGGACGACGCATCAACACACCCACCGAAGAGTTGAGTCTCGAGCAATGGCAGGCCATTCTCGATCTCAACCTCACGCAGGCCTTTGTGCTGACGCGGACACTGGGCGCGGCCATGCTTGCGCGGCGCTGGGGACGCATCATCAACATCAGCAGCATTCACGCGCAGTGGCCTGGGCGCAGCATGCGGGGACGCAGCTATGAAACCGCCAAGGCCGCACTGAGCATGTTCACCAAGGCCGTAGCCGCCGATTGGGCCCCGCAGGGCGTGACCGTCAATGCGATTGAACCCGGCCCCTTTCTCACCGACGCCAATCGTCGCTGGATTGCGCAGAAGCCAGGCTTCGAGGAGCAGGTCGCCGCAGAGATCCCCATGGGCCGCTGGGGACGCCCGCAGGAGATTGGGCCGCTGGCCTTGTATCTGGCCAGCGAAGCCGGCGCCTTCATGACTGGCTCCTGCCTGCGTCTCGATGGCGGTCGCCTGTTGTGGTGATGCGCCCAGGCCAAGCCCCAAGCCCACTCCCTGTCCCTCATGAGCCCCACCACAGCCACCTCCTCTTCCCAGGCCTCCGCGCTCTGCGGCGTGCTGCCCGTGTTTCAAACCCCGTGGCTACAGGACGAAAGCGTGGATTGGGACGGCTTGAAAAGGGAATGGGATTGGCTGCTGGAGTGCGGCGCCAACGGCGTGGTGATGGCCATGGTCTCTGAGGTTCTGAGGCTGGATCACCGCGAGCGCGAAGCCATGGCGCAGGCCGCCTGCGAGCATCTGCGCGGACGCGGCAGCGTGGTGATCAGCGTGGGTGCTGAATCCCATCGCGTGGCGCAGCGTCTGGCGCGGCATGCGCAGGACCATGGAGCCACGGCCGTGATGGCCATTCCACCCGTGGCCACGGCTCTGGGGGAAGAGGAATTGCTGGCCTACTACCGCGGCCTGCTCGAGGCCATTGAGATTCCGGTGATCGTGCAGGACGCCAGCGGCTATGTGGGCCGCCCCATGAGCATTGCCATGCAGGCGCAGTTGTGGCGCGAGTTCGGCCCTTGGCGGGTGCAGTACAAGCCCGAGGCCACGCCCATCGTGCCGCGGCTGCAGGAACTCATGGAGGCCACCGACGGTCAGGCCAGAGTCTTTGAGGGCACGGGCGGTGCGGCCCTGCCTGAGTCCTTTCCCCACGGCGTGGTGGGCACCATGCCAGGGGCGGATCTCATCCGCATCCTGGTGCCTCTGTGGCGCGCGCTGCAAAATGCTGACGCTGCCACCGTGAGCCGACTGCACGCGCCGCTCCATGCCATGATTGAGATGCAGAAGTCCCTCGACGCCTTCCTCGCCGTGGAAAAGCACCTGCTCTGCCGGCAAGGCATCTTTGAAAATCGCCTGGTGCGAGGCCCCGTGGGCTGGCGCATGGACGCCAACACGCAGGCCAGCATCGACCGGCTTTTTGACCAAGCCATGGCCGTGCTTGCCGATCTGCACTGAGGTGGCCACAAGCGGCCAACCAAGCCGGCATTGCATCGGCGCCCTTCCGCCGCAAAGTAAGAGCGCATGTCTGCCCAAGCCCACCCCGCCTCAGGCCCGCGATCCGGGCACCGGGCGTCGCTGGCTTCGCTGGGCTGGCAGCCCTCAAGCCTGATTGGGTTGCCCGAGGATGTCGCTCGTTGTTTTGCGCGAGAAGAGGGTCTGGCCTGGCTGGACAGCGCCCTGCCTGAACCCGGCAGCCTCTCCCTGCTGGCGGCGAACCCAACTCGACTGCTCAAGGGCCATCTTGATGAGGATTGGCAGGCTGTGGAGGAGGCACTTGCACAGGGCGGCGGCCTCATGGGATGGGTGGGCTTTGAGGGAGAGTACTGTCTTGGCCGATACGATTGGGCCCTGGCCTATGAGCACGACTCCGGTCAATGGTGGCAATGGGGCAGCGCTCCCGAGACCCTGCCACAGGCCCCGACCTTGGGCCCCAAACAACCCTTGAACTTCGAGCTGCAAACCACGCGCTCGGCCTATCTCAACGCGGTGCGCCGCGCCCTGGAATACATCGCCGCAGGCGACATCTACCAAGTCAATCTCTCCCATCATTGGCGGGCGGCTTGGCCGAAGGGCGCCGACTTCTGGCCGCTGTATCTTGCGCTGCGCCAAGTCTCACCGGCACCGCAGGCAGCCTTTCTTCACCTCGATGCCTGCCGCGTGTTCTGCGCCTCGCCGGAACAGTTTCTGCAAATGGAGGGCCGCCACATCGTCACCCGCCCCATCAAGGGCACGCGGCCGCGGCATCCCAATGATCCTGCAGAAGACGCGCGCAGCGCCCGCGAGTTGGCGCACTGCGAAAAGGAACGCGCGGAATTGCTCATGATCACTGATCTGCTGCGCAATGACCTGGGACAGGTCTGCGAATTCGGCAGCGTGCACACGCCGGAACTCTGGCGCGTTGAGGCCTTTGCGCAGGTGCATCACCTGGTTTCGACCATTGAAGGGCGCCTGCGTGCCGATCTCAGCCATGCCGCCGCCCTCAAGGCCTGTCTGCCCGGCGGCAGCATCAGCGGCGCACCCAAGCGCCGCGCGTTGGAGATCATACAAGAGCTGGAACCTCAGCCGCGCGGGCTTTACACCGGCGCCATCGGCTGCCTGGGCCTGGGCGGAATGAGCCTGTGGAATTTGGCCATCCGCACCGCCGTGCAACGAGACGATGAGATCCGCATTCACGCCGGCTCAGGCATTGTCGCCGACAGCCAACCCCTGCGCGAATGGCAGGAAACCCTGCACAAGGCAAGCGGCCTGCTCAGCGCCTTCAAAAGGCCTTGAGCTGCACCTCAAGGTACAAAAACTCCGTGCTGCGGCGCTGCAGCTGCTGCTGGACAAACCCGCCGCAGAAAAAGTGCGAGTAGCCCAGGGTCATCTCCAGCTTGGAGCTGGCCTGCCAACGCAGACGCGCATCCAACTCCTGACCCAGATGACTGCCGCTGGCGCCCGTCTGGTCGCGCAGATTGGCAGCCTTGAAGCGATCGCGTGAGCTGGCCAGCCAATAACCTCCCCATCCCGCATCAACGCGCAACACGCGATGAGGTTCAACCTCCAACCGCAATTTGGGGGCGTGGAGATTTTCAAAACTACCGTAATCAGCGGCCGACCAAGGCCGACCAAAGCCATAAAACTTTTCAAAGCGCTGATCCACTCCGTCATTGGGGTCGCGATCGCCGCTGGCATAACCGTAAAAGGCACTGAAGCGTGGTTTGCCCGGCGAATGAAGCCAACAGTAACCCAGCTCGGCATTGCCCCCGAAGGCGCGCAGATCACGCGGGCCGTCCTGCCCGCGCTGCAGCACCAGATCCAGATCGTAGTCCCATGGGCTTTGCCCCATCACGCCATAGGCGCGCAGGCCGAAGGCATGGACGCGACGCGCTTGAATGCCGGGCCGCGCCTCCTGCAGCAGCCCCAGGTAAAAGGGCTCCAGCGTGGCGGCCTGCCCAAGCCCGCGGTAATGACCCACCAAGGCGTGCAACCATCGCCCGGCTTCAACCTGATCCCACTCGTACTTGCGGCGCTGCATGGGCTGCGCGCCGAGATACTCGAGCTGCCAGTCATTGCTCTCCTGCCCCATGCTGGCGTGCACCCCCTGAAAGGTGTTGGTGGTGTTGCGCCACTGGTTGTTGGCAAGCAGGCGTCGATCGAGAAACTCCAGATTATGGATGCCGTAGCGCACCCACAGCGGACGCGCGTTGCCGCCGGCATCATGCCCGAGCAAATCCTGGAAGTGCAGCCCGGCATAAAGGCGGATCAGCTGCAGCTCATTGACATCGCGCTCGGTTCGCTCAAAGCGGCTGTGCTCGCGCCTGGCGTCCTGCAGCTCCACGGCGAAGCGAAAGGGGTCCAGCAGATCGTGCAGACCAAGGTAAAGGCGGGTGCGGTGCAACAGCGGCGTGTCCACGCCACCCTCGCTCTGGCGCAGGTCATCCTGATGGTACTCAGCGCGCAGGCGATAATCCAAACCCAGGTCCCAACCCTCGATCCAGTTGGGCTTGACATAGCGCGGCGGGTCTGGGTCACGGGTGCTGCCGTAACTGCGCGGCGGATGGTAAAAACTCTCGGCTGCCTGCAGCGGCATCGCCAAGCTTACCCAGCAGATCGCCAGCCCAAGCCTGAATCCGCCCAGCCTCATTTCAGGGCTTCACCTCCACGGGTTTTGCCGCAGCCTTGCCCTCAACCTGCGATGGTTTGTCCCATCCCCGCAGGCGCACATGAACCTCCGCGCAGCGGCCCATGTAATGCTCCATGCGGTAATCCTGTGCCGCCTTGAGCATGTGCTCGCGGGCCTTGGCCTGCTCGCCGATGGCCTCGTGATAGAGCCCAAGGTAGAGGTGCGCATAGCAGAGCTGATTGCGCTGGGTTGGCGTGCCACTGACCCCCTGCACGGCTGCCTCGAGCACGGCCTTGACCGAGCCGCGGCCGGCGAAGAGTTCATACACTTCGCGCATCGGCACACGGCTGTCGCCCTCAATGGGAATGAGAGCCTGACGCGCCTTGTCCACGCCATCGAGGCGGGCGACACAGAGAAAGTGCCAGACCGCATTTTCCACATCATGTGAATTGAAGCCCTGATGCACCTCGAATTGATCGCGCCCGGCTTGATAATCCCCGGCCAGATAAAGGGCCAAGCCGCGCTGCCACAACTCAGGCTTGAGGGCGGGCTCAAGCTTGAGCAGTTGATCAAAGAGCTCAACGCTCTCGCGCATGTTGGCCGCAAAAAAAGCGTCCACGGCGCGGCGCATCAACTGGCTCGGCGTTTCCTGCTGGGCATGGGCGAGCCCCAACCCCAGAGCAGGCAGGCCTGCGAGCAAAGCAAGGAAGCGGCGGCAGTTCATGCGCTCATTGTTGGCATGACTTGCCTCCCAGCGCAAGAATGGCGCAGGACTGGCCAAGGGCAGGCCTTGCCAGCAGGGGTTGCCGCAGGCTGCTTGGCGCTGTCATGGCTTTGCTGCCCGCTCTTCTGCTGCTGCTTGGCTGCGGGGCTCTCATGGCCCAGCAGCCCGATGCCCTCGCGCAGTACCTGCAGGGACGATTTTTGTACCAGCAACACTGCCAACTCTGCCACGGGGAACGCGGTGACGGCCGCGGTGAAATGGCCGCCGGCCTGCAGCCCAAACCGCGTTCACTGCGGCAGGGTTGGTTCAAGTACCGCAGCACGCCCAGCGGGTTTTTGCCCAGCGATGATGATCTTCGCCACAGCATTGCCAATGGCATCAGCAACACGGCCATGGGGGCCTTCCGCCAGTTTTCAGAAGAGGACCTCGATGCCCTGCTGGTTTACCTTAAATCCTTCTCCAGGCGCTGGCGCAAACCCGACCAGATCGGCAAGGTCATGAGCCTGCCCGAGCCGCCTTCATGGCTTGAGAACAAGGGACATGCAGCAACCCAGGCCGTCGCAGGCGCGCGACTTTTCACGCAGCATTGCAGTGCCTGCCACGGTGCCAAGGCTGATGGCAGGGGACCCGCTGCGGCCATGTTGCGCGACGCCTGGGGTGAGCCCAGCCCGCCTGCCGATCTGCGCCAGCCTTTCCTGCGCAATGGAGAGCGTGCCAAGGACCTTTACCGCACCTTGGCCACGGGCCTTGAGGGCACGGCGATGATCAGCTTTGAGTCGGTTCTCAGTCCGCAACAGCGCTGGCAGATCATTGCCTGGATTCTCCTGCAACGCCTGCCGGCCCCGCCCACCTTGGGCGGCAGCAAGCCAAGACCTTGATCGCTGCGCCAAGACCGCGCCTCAACCCACAATCAGACCCTGGGCCTTGCGCTTGGCCTCGCGTTCCAGAAGGGGCACCTTGACGCCGGTGTCGAGCACCTGCACACCGCCTTCACCGATGGCCTCAAGGCTTTGCCCGGCCAGACAGGCGATTTCAGAAGCCATCTGCGTGAAGAGCTGGGCCACGCTGCCGGCAGCAAGCTCGCCGCCACAGGCACGCAGCAAATCGCGCAGAATCTCCCAACTGTCGCGTGCCGAGCCCGGGACGCGTACGGCGCGATTGAGACGCTGCAGGCGGCCGGTTTCGTTGATCATGCTGCCGTTTTTCTCAGCATAGGTGCTGCCAGCCAGAACCACCTCACTGAACTCCGCGCAGGCGTTGGCCAACACATGCAGGCTGATGAGTTGGGTCTTGCCGAGGTCAGCATCGCTGAAGCCTGCCTTGAGAAGATTTTCACCCAGAGCCAGAAGCAGGCGCACGCGGCCTTGTTTGACAGAGTCAACCAGGGCCGGCAGGGCCGTGAGGCAGGAGGCGCCGAGAATCTCGCGCGCTCCAGCGCTGTTGGGATTGAGATCATCGGCGCGCAGGTAGTCATCTCCACCGCCGGTGCGTGGCACCACGGCGACTTGCGAGACCCCAAGATGAGCGGCCAATGTCTTCACCGCAAACAGCTCTTCATTGGTCATGCGCGCGCTGGCCACAATGCCGATCTCCTCAGCGCGATGGGACTTGATGAGCTCAGCGGCGCGTTGCAGGGCCTGCTCCCAGCGCAGAGGCTCGTGGCCGCTGCCGGAACTGCGGCGTCCCAAAGGCTGGGTCAGGCGCAGCTCGCTGTTGACGAAGTGAAAATCCAACCGGCCCTCATCGCACATCCAGGTGCTGTTGACCGCGTTGTTCTCGCGCGGGGTCTGGCGCAGGATGCGATCACCACGGGCGCCGATTTCCATGTTGCAGCCGCGGGCGCAGCCCGTGCAGATGCTCTTGGTGTTGGAGAGAAACCACACGCGCTGCTGGAAGCGGAAATCGGTCGAGGTCAGCGCGCCAACCGGACAGATGTCCACCGTGTTGAGCGAGTAATTGTGCTCCAGGCGCTTGCCAGGATGCACCGCCAGCGTGGTGTGACTGCCGCGCTCAGTGAAACCAAGCACCGGAGCATCGGCGATCTCAGCGGTGAAGCGAATGCAGCGGCTGCACATGATGCAGCGCTCATCGTCGAGACGCACACGCGGACCAATGTCCACATTCTTGGGCTTCTTCACCTTCTCCTCGCGGAAGCGGCTCTGGCCCTGACCATGCTCCACGGAAAACTCCTGCAGACGGCATTCACCGGCCTGGTCGCAAATGGGGCAATCCAGCGGGTGATTGATGAGCAAAAACTCCATCACCCCGCGACGCACCTCCTGAGTCAGCACGCTGTCGGTGCGCACGCCCATGCCTTCAGCGACGGTGTTGGCACAGGCGATGATGGGGCGCGGGCTCCAACTGATCTGCGGCATGCCATGCTCATCGAGAACAGGTTGCTGCCCCGGGGCCGGGCGGGCGGGCATCCCCATTTCCACCAGGCACATGCGACAATTGCCCGGGCTGGTGAGCTTGGGATGATAGCAGTAATGCGGCACCTCGCGGGCCACCTGACGGCAGGCCTCAATCAAGCGGGTGCCCTTGGGAAAACGGTGCCAGACTCCATCGATCTGAACATTGACCATCTCCACGGCCGGGGCTGCGGCAGGAGGCGAGGCGGCTTCAGGGGCGGGCATGTGTAAAAAACGGAGTTGGGCGAGTATCCGAGCCGGAAAGAACCGGGCAACCCCTATTTGTGAAAAATTTCACAAGCTCGGGGACCAGCCCCTTGAGGCATGGGCAGTCTCAGGCGGCCCGGCGCACATCCCAAGTGTGGACGGCGGCGTTGCAAATGTCGCGCACGAAGGGTGCCTCGCTGGCATTGGACCCAAAGACATGAATGCGGGTGCGCAGGGTCAGGCGCTTGATCTCAAAGCCGGGATTTTTCAGCCCACGGTAGTAACCCAGAATGGTTTCCTTTTCCAGGTCCAGAGCACCGGCCTTCATGCCGTACTCCAACACAAAGGCAGCCTCGGCAAAAGCTGACGAACTGCCATCGCGCAACTCCTGTGTGATGGGATCCAGAAGCACCTGGCGCACAAAGGCCTCCAAGGCCTTGGCATCGCCCTCAAACTCGACCTGATAGACCTGCGTCTGGCGATAGGTCAGGCTCTGCGCCAATGGCGCGTAGAGCAACTTCTGGCAGTCGCTGGGCTGCTCAAACTTACCGACGATCTCGAAGGCCTGGGTCATGGGCTTCACCCTCCTAGCGGGAAAGCGCCCGCGCGCAACTTCCTTCTGGCCCGAGGGTTGAAAACGCAAGCTCAGCCCCCATGGACCTCTCCCGCCGCCAACTCCTCCTGCAATCCAGTCAGGGCTTTGGCTACTTGGCCCTTGCCGCTCTTGCCCAAGCCCAGGCTCCAGCCACCGCGAACCCTAGCCCAGGCCCCTTGAACGCCAAGGCCCCCATGCTGCCGGCGCGAGCCAAGCGCGTCATTTTCCTGTGCATGCAAGGTGCCCCCT